>NZ_ARZA01000019.1 GCF_000387765.1 Caldisalinibacter kiritimatiensis | reverse complement strand
GCTACTAACTACTAACAACGAACTACTAACTAACAAATCGACGAAGTCGATTTTGTTCTTGTATGGAAATAAATTACATATATCGTCTATAACAAAATATGGAAAACATATAATGTATAAGTTATAATATAGATAAATAGTAATTAAACTAGGAGGCAATGAAATGAAACTGAAATTAGTACTCTTCTTAATTGGTATATCTATATTAATTACTGGATGCACTAAACATTCAGATATAGAACATGAGTTAGTTTTCAAAGGTTTTGTAGCGTTAGAAAATGGCGGCCGAAGGTTTCCTTCAACTGAAACATTGGTTTTTGAAAATATGGAACAATGGAATCATTTCACTAACAATTATTTGAATTCATTACCATACATTTTAGGTAGGTTAAATATATATGTAGATTTTTCAAATGAAATAATTGCATGTAAAGTAGTTATGCCTACGAATGAAAGATGTAATTCTTCATTCAAATTTAAAAAAGTTACTCTAAACGATAATATTTTAAATATAGAGTTCATAGATGGCGACAATAGAGTACACATAGTTGATTCCAATCATAAAACTATATATCCATTTATATTTCTTGTAAAAATTAAAAGAACCCCCAAATTGTCCAATTTAAAAAATGTTTATAAAGAGGTAGCACAGTAACTGTGCTACCTCTTTTACTAAATTCTAAAGCCACCAATACTTCCATAAGATTCATTTTTATCTACAACTTAGGAATTCTTATAAGCACAGATTTATTTACAGACTCGGGGTATGTTCAAAATCGTCATTTAGTTTTAATTTCTTTTATATGTAATAATACTCTATTCTACTCAGGAGGGATATATTTAGTAGTCTTTATAATTCCTAAAAAGATAGGGAGTATTTTTTTACGATTCTCTTTTCTGTAAGTTATTCTGATAATTATAGCCTTATCATTGTATTTATATAAGAAAAAGTCTTTTTCTTTCCCATATTCATTAATTTTACTTCCTAAATATTCACTATAGTTTTGTAATTCAGTAATCATTTCAACATTAGAAACAGGTCCAAAATCTTTGACAAATTCTTGAGCCTTTAGTTTACAACTGTCAAAATCTTCGTCTTCACTTATAAAATCATAAATAAATGTAATATACTCACCTTCATTTAAATAAAACTCATTTCCATCTTCAAAATTTTTTATTTTAATATACTTAGGTAAATATATCCCAAACTCAGTATATTTTACATCTATGAAATTAGCTTTAGTTTGCTCACCGTTTATATTAAGACTTGTTGTATTATGATTGTTATAAACCTTGTCAGATGGAAATAGGTTTGCTAAACTTTTATTAGTAGGTGATGTATCTTCATTTTCTTTCATTTTTTTATCGACAGTGGTTATTTGAGAATCATATTGTTCTGTATTTGAATATGAATTATTAGGTTGTATTTTGTTAGTACACCCTACATTGCCTATAATTATAAAAATTGAAAATAATATCAGTGTTAATCTAATCTTAACTTTATTCACCTCCAAGTATAAGATTGATTTCCTTATATTAACAATATATAGCAAAGTACCATTGAGTGTCAACACTCAATGGTACTTTGTTCGTTTTTATGCAAAATCAATATGGAAGTGATCAGCATGATCAGCTCTTACAATTATTTTGCTACTGTTTATACCATGATTTGTACCAAATAGGACTTGGATAACACCAGGGTTATCTACACAAACTGTAAAAATGTTTTTTGTTGTGCAGTTGTTAATACTGCACTCCTAATATCAGCATCTTTCCCCCCTGAATGTGAATCATGATCAGGCGTATCTTCAGCATTGATTAAGCAACAATCGTTTATTTGTAGTTTCAAACCCATTGCATTTTTAAAGTCTAATGCGAGTTCTTCTAATGTAGCCATAGCAATTGGTCTAAGCCATGAATGATCCAATTTATACGTAGAATCAGCACTCATTCCACTAGAAGTGTCATTATAGTTGATATAAGTTGATGTGTAGGGTGCTAGTCTAACATTACCCGTAGAAGATATTCCTTCGGCGAACATCATTCTATTTCTTGAGGCTTGTCCGTATATACCATCTTCAGTTAACCCTTCGAGTTTCTGGAATACTTTTAGATTAGCCTCTGTGACACTATCGAAAGTTTGCGAAGTATTCCCACTTAGTGAAGGTACACCATCAAATTCTGTTCCACCATACCTTTCATATTCAATTCTATAATCTCTTAGATTTCTTTTTAAAATAACTATTTCTGGATGTGTATCTTCTTTTCTATATGCTTCCTGAAAATTAGTATCAGCATGATTGTTTAGTTCAGCAGTACCTATTGCTGCTATATTTCCATGTCCCCATGACATAAAAACCTCTCCTTTTTATCATATTATTTTGTAAGACTCTCTCTGTTGGCTAACTTGTTACGTCTTACACTATATAAGAACAATTTAGACATAAAAAAATCAACCATAAGTCAAAAAATAAAAAAATTTACATAAAATGGTTGACAAATTGATTCAAATAATTAAATTTTATATATCACTCATAATAAAATATGGTAATTATACAA
>NZ_ARZA01000018.1 GCF_000387765.1 Caldisalinibacter kiritimatiensis | reverse complement strand
GCTATTTTTTTTACTAATTTTCTGTGGATAAGTTTAATTTTGTATTTTGCAACTATCTACCACTTGTTATTCGCCTTGATTACATTCTATGCATAGACTCGGGGAGATATGAAAAGACAATTAAGAATTTAAAATGTAAAATTATAAGATTCGAAATAAAAATAATCGTATAAATTAACAAATTAGTAAAATAATAAAAGACGTAAAAGAAAAGGTAAAAAAACTTTGTAAATAAAATAAATATTTCCTGGGAAATTGTCATAAAAACAAAATCGCTGGACAAGACGTCCAGCGACAACTGTTTGTAAAATAGATTGTAATGTATGCTTTTGTTTTTGCTAATAGCTAAAATAATTTTTTATTCTATAGGAAAGTATATTTACATTATATCTTGTAATTAAGTTGAATATAAGTTTTAAAGGCAGAGAGAATATTTGTAAAATTATTATCGAAAAGCGAAAGGCGAACAGCGAA
>NZ_ARZA01000017.1 GCF_000387765.1 Caldisalinibacter kiritimatiensis | reverse complement strand
AAGATATCATGCAGGGTCGAACGGACCATCTGTATGGGTAGTGAACTGCTTGGTCATGGTTGGAAGATCATGGCTAGGTAATAAGGTATCCATATAGGTGTAAGGTAGACCGTTATGTTCTCGATTATTTTTTGTAATTTTAATTCTATGTAGGAGGTTTTGCAAATGAGGGACTCCAAAATAAAAAACTCAAAGGATAAATCTTCTTTGCATTCTATAGAATCTCCATTAGGTGCTGTGAAAATCGGTACAAATATTGATGATATGGGTATATGGTTAAAAGATAGGTTAACTTCAGATGACCAAGAAAAGTAGTAGACGGTTAAACCCCGTCTACTTTTTTATTTTCACCAATATTGCATTTAAACCATATAATGTAGTAGCCCAGATAGTAAAGCTGGTTTTTGTAAGGAGGTGAAATTTATGGCAGATGCTACATGTGGATATGGAGGTAGTGAATTATTATTCTTCTTCTTACTATTAGTTGTTCTTTTCTGTTATTGTTATTAGTAAATAATAGTATCTATAGCATCTAATAGCCTAAACTCTAATACAAAGGAGCCATTTTGAATGGCTCCTTTTGTTATCGTTTTTGGATAATATATTACTATTTTAAAAAGTTAATTAGCTTCTTTATGTCATTAGGTAGTTCAGCTCTCACTTCAATAATATTATCTTTTCTAGGGGGTTTAAACCTCAAAATATAGGAATGTAACGCTTGTCTGTCTATAATATTACTAGATTGATTATAAAGTGTATCTCCAATAATTGGGTGTCCTATATGATCAAGATGTACTCTTATCTGATGAGTTCTACCTGTCTTTATATTCACTTCTACTAACGTTGCATTTTTATATCTTTCTATTACTTTATATTCAGTTATAGCATTTTTTCCATTTTCACTTACTTTATTTCTAATAGTATTTTCCCTATCTTTACCTATTGGTTTATTTATAATTCCTTCATTATTTTTTATAATTCCTTCTACTACTACCAAATATCGCTTTTCTACTTTATTTTCTTTAAATTGCTTAGCTAATTGCTGATGTCCAAAAGGATTTTTAGCTACCACTAAAACTCCTGATGTATTCATATCTAATCTATTGACAAATCTTACTTTCTTTTTTATATTATTTTTCTTAAAATAATTTGCTAAACCATTTGCAATTGTATTGTCTTTATGACTTTTTGTTGGATGTACTACAACTTTAGGCTGTTTATTAATAATAATTACATCATAGTCTTCATAGATAATATCTATAGGTACATTCTGTGGTTCATTGCTTTCATACTCATCATCCATTAATATGGTTAATACATCATCTTCACCAGTTATTTGACCTGATTTTGCTCTTTTATTATTTAATAATATAGCACCTCTTTTGAAAAGTTTTCTAGTTAATCTTCCTGATATCCCTAGTTTATTGATTAAAATATCTTTAACTGATAAACCTGTCTCTTCTACTTTATAACTTATTACACTTTCACTTTCTTTCAGTATATTCTCCACATTAATTCCTCCATTTTATTTAAAATGTATTTAGCATATAATATTAAATATAACTAAAAATAAAAAACAGAGCTAATTTTTAAAGTTATTTACATATATAAAAAATATTATAGTATAATTACATTGTAATCTGTACGGGGGTGAATATATTGTGTCAACCAAAACCTAAAAACAAAATAATAAATATTATACATAATAACAATATAAATTCTAAAAAAACTGCTGCACTTTTACAAGAAATGCTTAAGCAAAAAGGTTTTATTGTTCCTAAAGAATATGATACTAATGCTAGCTTAAATATATGTATAGGTGGAGATGGAGCATTCTTAAGAGCCGTACATAAATATGATTTCCCCGATATTCCTTTTATAGGTATAAACACTGGACATCTTGGTTTCTTTCAAGAAGTTTCTCCTGATGGTTTACATATGCTAATAGATAACTATACAAAAGGAAATTATAGAATAGAAAATATATATCTTGTAGAAGCCTTAGTTTGCACTAGAACTAGCTGCATAAATTTACTAGGAATTAATGAAATCGGGATTAAAGGCACTAAATCCCGTACTGTACATCTTGATATATCTATTGACAATAATTATCTAGAAAGATTCAGTGGAGATGGAATAATTATATCTACTCCAATGGGCAGTACTGCTTATAACTACTCCTCTGGTGGTAGTATAATATATCCTTCTATAAAAGCATTGCAAATTACACCATTGTCACCGCTAAACTCTAATGCATATAGGTCATTAACTTCAAGTGTAATAGTACCTGAAAATATGACTATCAGAATAAACCCAGAATATAGATACGAAAATTCCATACTAATAATCAATGATGGAAAACAGTATAAATATGATAATATAGTAGAAATTAGTTTTAAAATTTCAGAAATAACTATAAAAAAACTAACATTAGGTAAATATAACTTTTGGACTAAGCTTAAAGATAAATTCTTATAGAATTTACATTTCATCCATAATTACTTCTTTATTTTCTATCCTATTCCTACAGGGTAATAGTATATTTAAACTATTGCCCTTTTGTAAAGCTAGTTTCGACTTATAACTATTATATATTCCTAATAAAAACCATATAAATATTGATACTTGAAAATGTAAAGGTACAGCATCTACTAAACCATGTATTAGTAATACGATTAAAAATGTTAATAATATTGTACTAGTTATTCCAATATCTCCGCTAACATTAAAACCTGATTTTAATATCTTCCAAATATTTAGAATATAATAACCAAATATCATCAATCCTATAATACCAATGTCTAATAAAATTTGAAGATATAAACTGTGGGAATGTGCCACATAAGCTTTTATTTTGTCTGAATATCTAGGTATATAATCCCATAAAGTTCCTGGTCCTATTCCAAACAATATATTATCTTTTATTATTTTTATTGAAGTTAACCAAATTTCTACTCTATATGATATACTTGAATCTTTTTGTATATTTATTGGATTCAACCTACCTACTCCCATTAAATAATCAGCCAAAACTAAAATAAATGTTACAATAATAAAATGCCTTAAATATTCTTTTTTGAGTAGCCCAAGAATTAAAAAAGCTCCACACAATGAAACCCAACCAGCTCTAGAATAAGTAAATATTAAACATACTAAAGATGTTACAAATGAAATTTTACTTAATAGTAATATAGTTTTGTCTGTATAACTTCGATGTGCAACAACACTAGTAATTATCACTAAATTAAGATATACGCTTAAAACGTTAGGATTATAAAATGTAGAATATGCTCTTACATTTATTTTAAATACATCTTTGTCAATCCACCACTCTGGCATTACACTTTTACTACAAGTAACTTGAAATATCCCAATAACAGATACAAATACTCCCAAAACCAAAATAATATTTATTATTCTTCTTATATCACTTTCAGAGAAATATTGAGATATAACACTAAAGTAAACAACTTTTATAAAAAATAATAATGCATAAAAAGTACTTATATACCATAATTCTGAAAATATACTTGAAACAAAAACAAGCATTAAAAGTAACATAAGTGGTATATTTTCTTTTATAGTCATTAAGACCTGTTGTTCTCTTTCAAATATAATTATAAGAACTAATAAAATTCCCATAAAAACATATGAAGCTATTGGTATAAAGGCTCCTATAACTAATATTAAATAACATAATGCCTTTAAAGTTTTATCTTTATCCATAAAATTTCATCCTTATATTATTTTTCTAAATATCATTTTTACATATTTTTGTATTAAAATTCAAGTATATTTAAGTTAATTTTTGTTAATTAAATTACTAAGGAACGCTAACGTCTCTTAATATTTAAAGAAGAAACGAAGCGTTCCTATAAACATATCTAAAATTTGATTATCTTTACTCTTTTATTAATCTCTCCATTTGATTTACTAGACTACCAAATAACTTAAGAGCATTATCAACGGGTTCTTTTGATGTCATATCAACACCAGCCTTCTTTAATACATTGATAGGATAATCTGACTCTCCACTACTTAAAAATTCTATATATTTATCTACTGCTTCTTTACCCTCTTTAAGTATTTTCTGCGACAATGCAATAGCTGCTGAAAAACCTGTAGCATACTGATATACATAATAGTTGTAATAGAAATGTGGAATTCTAGCCCATTCCATTGCTATTTGTTCATCTATTACAACATGTGGACCATAGTATTTTTCATTTAATTCTCTATAAAGACTACATAGTTTTTCTGCTGTCAAGGACTCGCCATTTTCCACTTTTTCATGAATTATTTTTTCAAACTCTGCAAACATAGTTTGTCTATATACAGTTCCTCTAAATTGTTCTAGATAGTAGTTTAATAAATAAAGTTTCTTTTGCTTATCATTTGTGTTATTCAACATATAATCCATTAATAATGCTTCATTGGCAGTTGATGCAACCTCTGCAACAAAAATACTATAGTTACCATAAACATATGGCTGATTTTTTCTGGTAAAATAACTATGCAGTGAATGTCCCATTTCATGGGCAGTAGTAAACACGCTATCAAGATTATCCTGATAATTTAATAGTACATAAGGCTTTGAATCATATGAACCCCATGAATAAGCTCCACTTCTTTTACCTGTATTTTCATATACATCTATCCATCGTGATTCAAAGCCTTCCTTAAGTACATCAAGGTAGTCCTTACCTAATGGCTTAAGACCTTCTATGATAATATCTTTTGCTTCTTCAAAAGGAACTTTCATTTCTATATCCTTAACTATTGGAGTGTATATGTCATACATATGTAACTTATCTAAACCTAAAGCTTCTTTTCTAATTTTCATGTATTTGTACATTGAATCTAAATTATCATGTACAGCTTTAATTAGATTGTCATATACTTCTGTAGGTATTTTATTTGCATCTAATGCTGCTTCTAAAGAAGAATTATATTTTCTAACTTTTGCATAAAAAACATCTTTTTTAATATTTGTACTTAAAATAGATGCAAATGTATTTTTATACTTTGTATATGTATCGTACAGTCCTTTAAATGCTTCTCTCCTTACTCTTCTATCCTTACTTTCCATTAGTGGTATGAACTTTCCATGTGTTATCTCTACTTCTTCACCATTTTCATCTTTAATTTTAGGAAACTTAAGGTCTGCGTTATTCAACATAGAAAATGCATTTTCAGGACCATTAGCTAGGTCTCCTACTTGAGCTATTATAGCTTCTTCCTCTTTCGAAAGAATATGGTCTTTTCTTCTAATTATTTGTTCTAAATGATGTTTATATAATTTAAGGTCTTCTTCTTTTTCAATATATTCATTTAGAGTGTTTTCATTTATTTGTAATATCTCTGGAGTAATAAAAGATAAAATTCCTTCTATCTCTACCATAAGACTAGATGCTCTATCTGTAAGTGCTTGATAAGTATCCTCTCTAGTATCCTCGTCTTGTCTCATCTTTGCATATGTATATAAATTTTCAACTACTCTAGAAATGTCTAGCTTTAATTTAATAACTTCAAGTAACGTCTTACTACTCTCACCTACTCGACCTTTATACTCTAATACTTTCTTAGATAATTCTTTAGCTTTTTCAAAATCCTCTTCCCATAATTCTTCATTTTCATACATATCTTGTAAATCCCATTTGTATTTTGGGTCAATATCTTTTCTTTCTTTAGTCTTTTTATTTTTTTCTCCCATATCTAAAACTCCCCTTTCTTATTCTTATCTTATTCCTTAATTCATGTTTAAATAAAAAATTTTTAACCACCCCCGAAAATTTTCCATATATATAGTTTACAACTTATTAGTATATTTTACCACATATTTTTATTTATATGATAGGAATTAATGTATTACTTTAACCCTTATTTTTCTGATGATTCAGCCATTTCAAAGTTTACGTTAAACATTAACTTTAACTTAATAAAAAAGAAGGGACATTAAATCCCTTCTTTAATCAACTAATCTGATAGCTTATGAACGAATAATCCACTTCTTAGTTTAGGTTCAAACCAAGTTGACTTTGGCGGCATAACTTTTCCTGCATCTGCTACTGCAAGTAAATCATCTATAGTTGTTGGATACATTGAGAAAGCTATTTTCATATCCTTATTTACTCTTCTTTCAAGCTCTGCTAACCCTCTTATACCTCCGATAAAATCTATTCTTTCATCAGTTCTTGGATTTTCTATTCCTAATATCGGGTTTAAAAGGTTGTTTTGAAGTATCGCTGCATCTAAACTATTAACTGGGTCAGCTTTATCAAAAGTACCCTCTTTAGCAGTAAGTTTATACCATTTACCTTCTAAGAACATTCCAAATTCATGTTTTTTAGTTGGTCTAAATTGACCTTCACCTTCATATAGGTCTACTTCAAATTTCCCTTTAACCTTATCTACGAATTCTTCTACTGTATGACCATTCAAGTCTTTAACAACTCGATTATAATCCATAATGAATAAATCTTCATCTGGAAAAACTACAGACATAAAATAGTTAAATTCTTCATCCCCTGTATAATTTGGATTTTCTTCTCTTCGTTTTAAACCTACTTTAGCTGCCGATGCTGTTCTATGATGTCCATCAGCTATATATAAATAGTCAACTTGTTCAAATAACTTACCAATTCTTTCTACTACTTCTTCATTATCTATTACCCATACTATGTGAGTGATTCCATCTTCGCTTGTAAAGTTATAAACAGGCTTATGGAACTTAATCCAGTCATTAGTCAGTTTAGTTATTTCCCTATTTTCTCTATAAGTTAAAAATATCGGTGCTGTATTTGCATCACAATAGTCGAAATTATTAATTCTATCTTGCTCTTTTGCTGGCCTTGTAAACTCATGCTTCTTGATTATATCGTTCATATAATCATCAATCGAAGTACATGCCACAAGTCCAGTTTGCACTCTACCGTCCATAATCTGTCTGTATATATAATATCTTGGAGTTTCGTCTTGTATTAAAATTCCTTCTTCAACCATCTTATCTAGATTTTCTCTTGCTTTTTCGTATACTACCTTATGATGTTCATCTATGGAATCATCTACATCAATTTCTGACCTTACTACATGTAAAAATGAATAATCATTTCCCTTAGCCATTTCTTTTGCTTCTTCTCTATTCATTACATCATATGGTAAACTAGCTACTTTGTCTACTAAATCTTCTTTAGGTCTTAATGCTTTAAATGGTCTAACTACTGCCATATGTAAACCTCCTTTTATCTTAAAAATATCATTGATTTCTAATATAGGCAATTAGCTAAAAAACTCGTCAATTATTTCTACAACTTCTTTTCCTATTCTTGCTTGAGCTTCCTTTGTTGATGCTCCTATATGAGGTGTTAGTGATACTCTTTCATGAGTATATAATTTTTCATTTTTGGTAGGCTCTTCCTCAAATACATCTATTGCACAAGCTGCAACTTTTCCAGAATCTAAAGCTTCTAATAGAGCTTCTTCGTCCACAACTCCACCTCTAGCACAATTTACTAAGTATACTCCATCCTTCATTATTTCAAACTCTTTTGTACTTATTATAGGTCCTACTTCTTTATTAAACGGCACGTGTAAAGATATGAAATCTGATTCCTTTAATAATTCTTCTAAAGGCTTGTAAGTATAATCATCATATCCTTCTTTAGGACCTGACCTATTTGTGTATATAACTTTCATTCCTAATGCATGAGCTCTTTTTGCTGTTTCTTTAGCAATTCTTCCAAATCCTATTAACCCTAAAGTTTTTCCAGCAAGCTCTATACCTTTATACGCTTTTTTATTCCATTCCCCTTTTCTCATTGTAACATTAGATATATATATGTATCTAGCTAAAGCAAACATGTGTCCAATAGCTAATTCAGCAACAGAAGCGCTACTAGCCTTTGGAGTGTTTCTTACTTCTATTCCACGCTCCATAGCATAAGAAACATCTATATTATCTAAACCAACTCCAGCTCTTATTATTAATTTTAGTTTCTTAGTTTCTAATGCCGCATCTATTATTGGCTCACGTACTTTAGTAGCAGAACGCACTACTGCAGCATCAAAATTTTTTAACTGCTCCTTCAACTCCTCTGGTTCATAATGCTGTTCTACTACTTCATGTCCCATATTTTTAAGTTCCTTAACAGCATTTTGGTCCATACCATCGGTAACTAATATTCTAGCCATATTTTCACCCCACTATAATTCTAAAATATCTTCTATATTTTCAAGAAGCTCTTTTACTTCTGGTAGAGTAGTATCCGCCATATGAGCTATTCTGAATGTTTTTTCTTTTAAATTTCCGTATCCGTTTGAAATCATATAGCCTCTCATACCAAGCCTCTTATTTAACTCAGCTACATTAATACCTCTTGTATTCTTAATTGTAGTTAAAGTGTTTGATGCGTATCTTTCATCTGCAAATAAGTCAAAATACTTCTTAGCCCAAGCTCTTACATAGTCTGCCATTTCCTTATGTCTAGCAAATCTATTTTCTAATCCTTCCTCTAATATCTTATCTAATTGATAATCAAGTGCATACATATGTGGGATTGAAGGTGTTGAAGGATATTGATGGTCTTTCTTTTGTATGTACTGATATAATCTTAATAAATCTAGGTAAAATCCTCTATGCTCTACTTGTTTAGCTGCTTCTAATGCCTTTTCTGATACTGTACAAATTGCTAATCCAGGAGGTAATCCTAATGCCTTTTGTGTAGAAGTTATACATACATCTATTCCCCATTTATCTACCTCTATTTTAGCTCCACCAGCTGAACTTACTGTATCTACACAGAACACTACATCTGGATATTTCTTTACTACTTCACCTATCTCTCCAACTGGGTTCATTATACCTGTTGAAGTTTCATTATGTGTTACAGTAATAAGGTCATATTTTCCTGTTGATAATACTTCATCAACCATTTCTGGAGTTGTTGCACTTCCCCACTCTACTTCAAACTTATCTACTGGTACATTATTAGCAACAGCCATATCATACCATCTCTTGCCAAAGGCCCCAACTACGAATACTGCTGCTCTTTTTCTAGTACAAGAGCGAATAGCGGCTTCCATTAATCCAGTACCTGATGTTGTTGACAACATAACTTGATTTTTTGTGTAGAATAATTTCATTAATTTTTCACTAATATCTCTTTGTAGCTTTGAAGCTTCCTTTGTTCTATGTCCTATCATTGGAGTAGCCATCTTTTGTAAAACATCATCCTTTACTTCCACAGGACCAGGGATAAATAATTTTTTATGCATGTAAAAACCTCCTTATATTTATTATAAGCTAATTAGATAAACTAAGTATAGTTTACCTTATATACAAATTATTTATTACCAGTGTAAAGGTTTTCCCTGTTAATAGAATATCATATTGCCTATACAACCACAAGATATAATGTGTTTTAAAAATTAAATAAAATTTAATAATTCAATCATTTAGTATGACACATTTAGAGAACGTTCGATATTCAAATATACTTTTCCATTAGAACAGAATAAAGTCGATTAAAGTCTATTTGTTAGCTAGTAGTTCATTGTTAGTAGTTAGTAGCATTTTAGTCAGTTCTTAGCTCTTAGTTCTTAGGTTTTGGTCAAATACTCTTAGGTCTCTACCATTATTTACTCCATACTCCAATCTCCGTATATTGCTTGATTATAGCATATATAGTTGATATGCTTTCTTATACAATAAATAAGAGACTGCTAAATAGCAATCTCTTAATCCATGCTTACATTTTTTGTTAATAGAATATTTTAACAAATTTAATTGAATATAAATCACATAGTACTAAATCGTCTGTTTGAGGCTCTCTTAATACTATATGGTCTATGCCTACATCAACTAATGTACCTTCTCTGTCTATAAACATATTTGTACCTAGTATAAAGTTAACCTTAACATATCTTCCTATAACAGTTCTTAAATATCCTTGTATAAAATTAGTATCCATTGTTACTGGTGCTCCTGTTTCAGGTGCAAAATCTACTGGTGGCTGGTCTACTCTTGGCTGGTCAACTGGTGTATCTCCTCCATGATAAGGTGCAGTAGGTACATCAGCATACGGTGGTGTTCCAACAGGATTAAATGGTGTTCCTGGTGGATACATGTAGTAAGGGGTTGGCATTATGGGTTGCTGTGGCATATCAGGTGCCATTCTGTCATCTCTTTGTTGTCCTTCAATGTTGTCATCTCTTTTATTCACAATATCACTCCTTTAATTTTATAATTAAGTCTCTGCATATAATGCAGTTGGATTATAGAAACAATGCTTACGTATTCTAGTCTGTATAATCCCAGTTCTATTTCTTGGGAAATAAGTAGGACATGTTGGTTGGAAGGGATTAAAATACCATAAGCATTGTCCTAAATTATAAACCTTATTACCTGCTAAAGCCCAATCGGCTATATCATAGTGTATTTGGTCAGGTGGGTTGGCCCATATTGTTTGAGGATTACGTCTACCACCTATAACTCCTCTAACACAATCAAATTGTCCTTGTTGATATATTACTTTACGGAGGTCTCCTTGACCTACTCTTTGATACTCTCCATAAGGAACATGGACTCTATTCATTACGACTGTAGCAACAGCCTTCATTCCTATATCTCCTTCACCGCCTGCTTCACATTTAATTATTCTTGCAAACAGCTCTCTAGTCGAATAAGACATACCAGCACCTCCTCTTACATATAACTACTATTAATATATTAATCTCTTTTAAAATCTGCTACTAAAATCAAGAAAGTTTTAGTTATATTAGTATAAAATTAAGTTTTTTAGATTTCTTCGACTAAATAAACTATAAACTAATATGATATAATAACAGCTTTTATTTAGTTGAATTTAGAATGTAAATAGTAAAGTAGGATTTCACTATATCTTATAATTTTATTCTAAGTTAATAAAATTATATAGAAAGGAGAGTTATGCCTTTGAGCAATTCAACTTCTAACACCCATTTAGATTCAGTAAGGATACAAAGCGGAGAAAAAAAGTTACTTAATCACTTTACTCAATTAATCAATTCAAATCCAGATAAAGCAATAAGTTATATTAATGCAGAAAAGCTAACCTTTACTACTCTTTTCATATTAAGAAAAAAACTAAAGAGTACAGATATACTTCAAAAACTATCCCATAGAAATCAAATAGCTTTAGAAATAACAGAAGAAATATTAGATAATGAGGGGAAAATTACTAATTTACAGCATTCAATTCCCAAGCTTATACACTTATTAAAATCTACATTAACATGGATATTAGAAACAGGGGCTAATGATGATGGATTAAACGACGATTTTGACAAGCTTTTAGATATTGTAGCTATATTTCTAATAAAAGTTTTTAATGAATTAGATTTGCTACCTCTTATATCAAATATGATTTTTGAAAGATATAAAACAGGACGATTAATCCATGATTTGCTTTGGGCATTTTATGAATCTAAAGACCCCGACTGTTTACTTTTAATAGGAAAAAGACTTCGTTCAGATGATATGAAAGAAATCGAACTTGCTTGTGACATTCTTTGGTTTATACCCGGTATAGATTTTAAGTACAAAAACGATAAAGATTATTTATACTATAACTTTATCAATTGGTTTGAAGAAAACAAATTATACTTATGTTTTACTGGTGAAAGTTTACATCAAACATCTAATCCAATTCCATACAAAATCTCACTAGAATCTAAATACCTTTGTGAATTTATCTCTCCTAATTCTAAAAAGATACATAGTACTCTTAACTCTAATATATCTACCAAAACTAAAGCGTTCAACAATTTAGATACTAACAGTAAAGTTTTATTAGCTAAATTTTCACATAGAATGCGAAAGAAAAATATACACTGGTGGAAAGATTGGATTAATAAACCAATAGATGAGCAACTAAGAATAGCACGTATTAGAAAAGGAGGAATACAATGATAAAAATATCAGGTAGTGAGTTATATCCTACTGATTTAATCAGGCAATATCCTCCTAGAAGTGATGCAATAGAGATAATCAGAATATTATCTACAAGTAATGTCACATATAATTATGATTCTATAGACCAGCTAAAATTTGAAATACAGTTAAGGATAAATATAATTAAAGCATCAACAGACCTCAATAGAAGTAGGTTCTCTTTTAGAACTTTTAGGAAGTCAATTTGTAATCCTGAATTTTGGGAGCGTACCAACAATGGTGGTTTTTTATCAAAAGAAGGTATAAGTTCTTGGGATGCAATAAATGATATTTATATAAATAGCTCTATGTATGGTACCGAATGTGCATCTGCGATTGTTATTGTCTTTTATAAAGCAGTTACAGATATATATCCAAAAAAATTATTTGACCGTATTTTTCCAACTGTATACATAATGAACTGGCATCATATTGATAAAGACCTAGGTGTAAGAACATATAGAGACATTAATGATTATCTTCCTGGTGACTGTAGATATATTAAAAACCCTGATGTAGACCCTGAAACTCCAGAGTGGCAAGGGGAAAATGTCATAGACCTTGGTAATGGATACTTCTATGGACATGGTATAGGAATCAGAACTATTAAACAAATGATAAGAATACTAAACAATTTCAGACGCCAAGGAGCTACTGAATCTGCCTATCTAATGAACTCTGCAACAAGAGTAGATTTTAAGCATCTAGCGAAAATATATTATAACTATAGACCATCATAATAAATTACCCACGATTAAAATCGTGGGTAATTTGTTTATAGACCTAAAAATAACTTAATAGCCATAACAACAATAGCAACTACTAATACAACCTTTATCCATTTGTCACCTTTCTTCACAGCAAAGTTACTACCTAAATATGCTCCTAATCCATTACCAATAGCTAAAATAAACCCATACATCCAGTTTACTTTACCATTTACTATAAAGATAATCAATGATACAAGCATATATATAGCAACAATAAACACCTTTAAACTATTAATTCTAACTAATGAATAGCCTGTTAATAACATTAATGATGTAATTATAATAAATCCAACTCCACCTTGTATCATCCCACCATATATTCCAACAAAGAAAAATATTATGATTCCAATAATCTTTCTTTTAGTACTTAATTCTTGCTCTGGGTCAATTTTAAGTTTTTTCTGAGGTTGCCAAATAATTAGTACTAAAATAACAAGCATCATTACTCCTAATATTTTATTGAATATTTCATCAGATAATGATACAGCAATACTTGAACCCACTATTGACCCTACAATAGCTGGAGCTGCTAACATAACACCAATTTTCCAGTCAAAATAGCCCTTTTCTCTAAAATTAGTTATAGCTATAATATTCTGTACCATCAAAGCAACTCTGTTAGTTCCATTTGCAACAGCCGAAGGCAAACCTAAAAAGATTAGTAATGGCATAGAAATGAGGGATCCTCCACCAGCATTTACATTTAAAAAACCAGAAACTATCCCTGCTAATAATACATAAAAAAAGTTAAGAAATTCCATAGTACATCTCCTTTACTTTAAGTTTTTTGTAGTATTATTAATATATTTTTTATATACCCTTTAACATTCATTTAAAAATATAAAATTTAAAGCCTGAACTGATTCTTTATTGTTCAGGCTCTCTCAACATATAACTAGAGAATATCCCTAATTATTCTAAAGAAGTTTTTATATTTGATCTTTTCAATATCTTCCTCTTTATAGCCCCTTGATTTCAAAATTTCTATTATGTTTTGTGCTTTTGAAGCATCCTCAAAACCTTTAGGTCCAAATCCTCCACCACTTGCAAAAGTACTAACTGACTCCTCTTCTAAATATTCAAAGAAATCAAATCCAAAACCTACATGATTTATTCCAATTATATCAACCATATAATCTATATGATTAGCTAAGTACTCAATATCCTTTTTATCATCTTCTTTATGTACAAAATCTTTAAAAGCATTTACTCCAACAACCCCTCCACTTTCTGCTATAGCTTTAAGCTGCTCATTTGTTAGATTTCTTGGCACATCACATAAAGCTTTGCAATTAGAATGTGAAGCTATAAAGGGCTTAGTCGCTACATCATACAAATCCCAAAAACTTCTTTCATTTAAATGGGATACGTCTACTATCATACCTAACTTCTCCATTTTTTTAACTGCTTCTTTACCATACTTGGTTAACCCTCTATCTGATGAGCCTTTTACTCCAGTAGCTAACTCATTTTCTTCATTCCAGGTCAAAGAAGCATGCCGCACGCCATACATATATAATGGATAAAGTAAATTTACATCCTTACCAATTGCACTTAATCCTTCTAAACCTATTATAATGGCAAGTTTTTCTTCTGATATTGCTTTTTCTATATCACTCTTTTCTCTTATTATCTTTATTATATCTTTATTTTCTAGAATTTCTACTGAGCTTTCTTTTAACATCTCTAAAGTTCTATTAAATGGGTCTTTATCATAAGGTGGATCTATCCATATTACAAAAATACCTCCACCTATATCCCCTTTATTAAACCTGTCTAAATGATGATTCTTTATAATATCAACAAACCCCTTTTGTCTTTTATTAGTTACATCTGTCCAAATATCAGCATGAGCGTCAAAAATCACATTAATTCCCCCTTAAGATATTAAGAAGGGAAGTGAATATTATCTTCCCCTCTTTTATCAATAGTTTAACTCAGATTACATCATTCCTTGGAACAATGTTCCCATAAATATTCCAAAATAATTTCCTATTACATATCCTAATGTTCCAACTAATAGTATAGGAATTATTAGCTTAGTCCATCCTTTAGCTATTGCCATAGCAGCTGCGGTTGTAGGCCCTCCTATATTGGCATTTGAAGCTAATAAAATCTCTTCAAGATCAAATTTAAATAACTTACCAAATCCTAGTGTTACAACCATGTTAAAAAATACCATTATAGCACAGAATACTAGTAATAAAGGTGATTTTTGAATAATTAGTGGGATAGAAGCTGGTACCCCTATTACTACAAAGAATATATATATTAAAAATGTTCCAATTTCTTGTGCCCCTCTTATATTGCCAAAGAACTGTGGTATAAACGTAGCTAATAACATTGTAAGTGTTGTCATAATCAAGTACTTATTACCTAATAGGATGTTGAAAAATTCAGACAATTTATTGGTTGTTGGTATAACTGCACCAAAGAATTTAGCAATTTCTCCAGATACAGCAACTATTGCAAAAGCTGAACCAGCTGCAAAGGCAATATCCTTTAAAGATATTTCCTTTCTTCCCCAATAAGAAGCAGCTAACGTTTTCCCCTTTTCGTTTATTCCATGTTTCTCCACTTCATCTACATGGGGATGTTTATAGGCTTTTCTAAAAAATGCCATTGACGGTATAGCTATAAGAACAAAGAAGTATAAAGCCATTAGTAAGTTGTCAGATACAACAGCTGCTGAAACTAATTCCCCTGGTGCTTCAAATGACTGTGCCATAGCCACAAAGTTAACTCCCCCGCCAATATAGGAACCAGTCATCATTGCTCCTACTCTATATAAGTCAGGAACTGCATTTTTTAGTAATATAAAACCAACAAAAGAACCTATCATAGTTCCTATAGCACTAATTAAAAAGATAATTAAAACGCGACCACTTTCTTTCCAGATTTTTCTTACATCAGCTTTAAATAATAACAAAGGTATAGCTAGTGGTACAACATAAGTCCATACTTGGTCATAAGCTGGAGCACTAGTTGGTATTACATTAAGATTAGCTAAAACCATAGCTCCTATTAATGCTATTATTGCCCCTGTAACCTTTGAAGCCCATTTGTACTTCTGTTCAAGCCATATACTAATAGCTGCCCATCCTGTTAATATAGCCCACAATATCCACGTATTATCTGGGCTAATTAATGTGTTGTTCATAAAAGAACTCCCCCTTTAATTTTTTTGTAGTAGCTCGTTGCAGAACTCTACAACTCGCATAAATACTGCATTTTATTTATTTAAATGGA
>NZ_ARZA01000016.1 GCF_000387765.1 Caldisalinibacter kiritimatiensis | reverse complement strand
CCTGTATTTAACTTAATTACAAGCTATATAATAAATATACTTTCTTATACAATAAAAAAAGTGGGATGGACTCCCACTTACTTAGCTGCTTCTTTTACTTTTTCTAAATTTTGCATAACTATATCCCTTTTAATCTTAAGTAACTCAGCGTCTTTTTCTTTAATAACTCCTTCCATATCATCTATTGATGTTCTAAGCTTCTTAAAAGTCTCTTCACCTTTTTTATCTAATTCTAGTCTCTGTTTGAGTATATTTACCATTGGTTTTGCTTCTTTAATATTTGATTCAGCTTCATCCCAGCTATTTACTGTTCCCATCAAATGACTTTGTCTAACATGGTACTTTATTTTTATCATTTCACTTTCTCCCTTATTCTCATAAAAACTAAAAAAGTTACCTATGTAATAAGTCATTTGATTGGCCTGCATCAAACTATCTATATCGTTCTTTTTCTCACCTGCAATTGTGAGTCCGTTTAAAGCTTTTTCAAATCCTTCAATATCTTCAGCATTAACTCCGTCTTCCATTGCCATAGGCTCATAACTATTCCAGTTTGAGTGCAAAGACTCTATCTTGCTATTAGTTTTTTCCCATTCCTCTGTTATTATATCTTCTTTATTCTTTTCCTCTTTCTTTTTTCCCTCTCCTTCTTCCATGTTACTAACTTCTTCTACCTCATCTTCGGCCATACTTTCCATGTCCTCACCATTCTTTTTTTCCTCGTCTTCTTTTCCTTTTTCTTCTTTTTCCTCTTCTTCTTCCTTTGGTTTTTCTGGTTTTTTCATTTCTTCTTGTATCTTTTCAATATCTTTTATTATTTCATCTACTTTTTCATCCATAGCAGTCAAAGCCTTAGTCTTTTCATTCACTTTAGGTGCTTTCGGTTTCTCCTGCTTTTTAGTACAACCAACTGAAATAGCTAAAATTAAAACAAATGATATGATTATATATAGATTTAATTTTTTAAAATTATCCCATTTCATAAAAATATCACCTCTAGGTTAGTATATCCTAGAGGTGATATTTTTAACCGAATCTTAGTTTTTTAACATTGTAAAATGTTAAAATTCAAATAACTTTTTTACTTCTTTCTCGAACTCATTAAACAAGTTAATATGATTAGGTATATCTTCTCTATTACATAAAACATCTATCAAACCATAGTAATACCAAGATTGCTTTTCTTTCCCTCTTCTAAATCTATTCCAAACTTCTTCCCCTACTTTTTCATACTCTTTTATTGTTGACCTAATATTATGTAATTTATCTGCTAATGTTACAATACGAATGTCCAATGGAGCAGTTTTGAGATACTCTATAGTATGCTCTTTTCTATCCTCCCATGGTAGAGATTTATCAGGCTCAGAACATCCTTCTACTATATCAGCAACCTTTTTTCCAAACATTTCACGAATATAATCTAAGGTTATATATGTATCTTCAACTGTATCATGTAAAATCCCAGCAATTACAAGCTCTTCAGAGCAACCTTCTTGTAAAAGCATCATACCTACAGTATATGGATGGGTAATATATGGTATATCAGTACCCTTTCTAGTTTGACCTTTATGGGCCTTGGCAGCTACTTCAATAGCTAAATTAATCATAATCCCACTCCTCAAAGTTATTTCCATTAATCTAAAAATTTCTGTATTTCAACTGTATATCCGTTTGGGTCGTTAACAAAGAAATGATAAATGTTAAACTTTTTATTTTCTTCTGGTAATTTTGGTATACTAAAACCGGATTCTACTATTCTAGCATATATGTTATCTACGTCCTTAGCTAGTAGGGTAATGATAGGGCTTTTATCTCCAATAACTACTGATAAATGAGTACAAAATCCTATCTTGCCTCCCCCTGGAACACTGTATATACGACATTCTCCTTGGTCTTTATATAGAGGTAACCCCAAAAGTTTATTATAAAATTTATGAGTTACTTCTAAATCCTTTGTACCAAAGAAAGTTATTAATCCATCCCATTTGTTCTCCATCAAAATTCCCCCCTAACACATTATTTTAGCTCCTTTATAAAATTAATATTCAATAAAAATACGGGAGTTTCCTCCCGTATTAGATATGTTTTATTTGTTTTTATTCTTTAACCACATAAACTCGTAAGGTTTAAGAACAATATTAACTATACCTTCATTTGCCTTATATTCTTTATCAGATACTAAATCAGTTAATATAGATACTTCATTATCTATACAATCATTAAGATTAATGCTTATCTGCTGTTCTGTATTTGATACATTAAATAGTGTTAATATCCTTTCTTCTTTATCTAATGAAGTACGGATAAATGAAAATACTGAATCGTTAAGGAATACAACTTTTTGCTCAGCATTTGGATGAAAAGCCTTTTGACCTTTACGTATTTTTATAAGGTCACAATATTTTGTAAATATTTTATTTCTTAATGAATTTTCATTTGCCAATTCACTTTCAAGTGTTTCCTTTGATAGTTTCTCACGATTTATTCTTCTAAATATTCCGCTTTCTTCTACACCTCTGTTGTAATTTCTCGAGCCAAGTAAGCTGTGTACATAGACCGCAGGCACTCCAATTAACGATAGTAATATAGCTTGTGAACCGATAAATCTTTTTATTTTAATATCTTCATCATCTTTTGGATGTGATAAAGCATCAAAGTAATTTATATTTAACTCATATGGACTCTTTGTTCCATCACCATTATCTTTATAAGAAACATATCCTCCGTATTCTTTAGCTCTTTTAACCATATCTTCTATCTCTTCATCACTTAGTATCCCTTTAGCAGGCATAACTCCTATACCATCATGGGATGCTAAAAAGTTAAAGAATGTTGTTCTTTCTGATATTTGTTCTAATGAATCAGCCCACTTTAGTAAGTGGGAAGCATTTCCCGTTTGATATGCATTTAATACTAATGGTGGTAGTGGAAACTGATATACCATCTGTGCTTCATTGTAGCCATCTCCAAAGTAACTTATATTGTCCTTATGTGGTACATTAGTTTCAGTTATTAATATAGTTTCAGGAGCAACTATATTAAGAATATCTCTGAATAATTGTATAGCTTTATGAGTTTCATCTAAATGAATACAACTTGTACCTATTTTCTTCCAAAGGTAACCTATCGCATCTAATCTTATAGTTCTAGCTCCCATTGCTACATAGAATAATAGTACTTCTATTATCTTTAATAATACCTTTTCATTTTTGAAGTTTAAATCTATCTGGTCTGCACTAAAAGTAGTCCATACTTTTTTCACACCATCAGCTGTCTCAAATTCAGTAAGTAGTGGAAGAGCTCTCGGTCTAGTTACCTTTGATAACTCTGGACACGGTTCTGTTTCTATAAAGAAATCCTTATATTCTTCTTCACCTTTTAAATATCCTTGGAACCAATTACTTTTTGCTGAAATATGGTTAATAACAGCGTCAAACATTAATTGAAAATCCTTTGACATCTCCTGTATATCATCCCAATTACCTAAGTCTGGGTTAACTTCACAATAATCTATAACAGAAAATCCATCGTCAGAAGAATAAGGATAAAAAGGTAAGATATGAACATTAGTTATGATTCCTTTTAAATTGTCCTTTAAAAATTTATGTAATGTTTTTAATGGAGTTTTTCCCTCTTTCCTAATATTATCTCCATAAGTTATTAGGTAAACATCCTTTTCATCTACCCATTCTTTATCGGTTTTTTCATATTTGTATTGCCTTATAAACTTATTAATTAACTTTTCAATTTCATCATATATGTGTTCGCATTTTTCTTCTCCATATAAAAATCTTAACTTGTCTACAATTCTATTTTCCATATTTTTTGTAATATTTACTAATGCCACTCTAACCCTTCCTCTCTATGTTAATTCGTAATTTTATTAACCTAAATATCTCTTCAATTTTTCTCTTTATGAAAAAACTAGCTTTTTCTTTTTTTAACGCTTCATCAACTGTTATAGGATAATTTATTATAGAAAACATTGTATCTATACCATATTCATGATTTATTTCAGCATCGTCTGATATACAACCTGCTATAGCAATTACAGGTATATGAAACTTCTTTGCAATTTTAGCTACTCCTATAGGAGTTTTTCCATTGATTGTTTGACTATCTATTTTACCTTCTCCAGTAATCACCAAATCAGCGTCTTTTATCTTCTCTTTCAGTTTTGTAGCTTCAATCACTATATCAATTCCAGGGCTTAATGTTGCATCTAAAAAAGCTACTAATCCTGCTCCTAGACCACCTGCTGCTCCTGCTCCTTTTATATTCTCTACTTTTTTATCTAAGTCTTTCTTAACTATTTGGGCAAAGTGTTTTAAACTATTATCTAATCTTACTACCATCTCTTTAGTAGCACCTTTTTGTGGCCCATAAATATAAGATGCACCATTGGGTCCACAAAGTGGATTATCAACATCACATGCAACAATAAATGTACTTTCCTTTAATCTTTTATCCATATTGGTAACATCTATTTTATGAAGGTTAATAAGTTCTCCTCCCCCAAAGGATATCTCTTTACCTTCTTTGTCTAATAGCCTTACTCCTAATGCCTGTGCCATACCGGCACCACCATCATTTGTTGCACTTCCACCTATACCTATGATAAACTTCCTACATCCTTTATCTAAAGCTGCTTTAATAAGTTCTCCAGTACCATAGGTAGTTGTTAGCATAGGATTTCTCTTATTCACTGGTACTAAAGGGAGTCCTGAAGCTGCAGCCATCTCTATAACTGCAGTTTTTCTATCTCCCAATATTCCATAAAAAGCTTCTATCTTTTGTCCTAACGGACCAGTTACACATTCAGTAACAATTTCACCTTTTGTAGCATCTACTAAAGATTTTACAGTCCCTTCTCCTCCATCTGCCATAGGAACCTTTACTATTTCAGCATCTTTACATACATTTTTTATTCCCTTTTCAATACTTTCAGCTACTTCTAAAGCAGTCAAACTACCTTTAAATGAATCTGGAGCAATAACAATTTTCACCTTTATCTCTCCTCAATTTATATAGCTTAAAATAACCCAGATAATATTTTTTCAAGACTTTCATATGAAAAGTATTTTTTTCCTAAATCAAAATTTTCCTCAACAACATTATTTCTATATTCTTTATCTGTAAGTAGCTTAATACACTCCTTAGCTGCTTTTTTAATTATAGCTTCGTCAACTTTAACAAGACCATCTTCATCTACAACATGTGTATCTCCTAATGACACAATATTAAAGCCTTTTTCTTTTATATCTGTCTTATAAACTGGATATTCATATACAACCATAGGCTTTTTAGCAAATAGCCCCTCTAAAAACTGATTACCCCATCCTTCTAGTATACTTGGGTATGTTATTAAATCAGCAAACACATATGCATCCCATAATGAATAGCACTTCTTACCCTCTAATTCACATCTTGAATGTTCAATGATGTCGTTTATAAACAATAACTCAACATTCTTTTCTTCTGCTCTTTTCTTAAGTAGTTCTATATATTTTCCTTCTGATTCTGGAAGTCCAGCAAATACTAATACTATTCTGCTGTCAGCATCAAATTTTCTACCATCATATAATAAATTATTGCAAAGTTCTTTTATATTTTCGTCTTTTATAAGCTCTCCAACTAAATCTATTGCAAGCTCTATAGCTTTTCTTTCTGCTATTCTTGTAGCTTGAAGAATCATAATATCATTTTCTTTTAATCCAATTCTTTCTCTGAAACCTTTATTATAGTCGTCTTTATCCCATACAGTAGCATTAAAATCAAATACATTAGGTACTATAGTAGTATCCAATGACTTTCTTCTTTTCATCTCATCTTGAGCTATTTTATTAATAACAACATGTTTTACCAAGTCATGTTGTGGTGGAAAATGATTATCTAATATTTCGTTTACAAAGTTACAAGTCGGACTTGAATATTTTTCTCTCTCCCAATAAAAATCATGATGATGTGCAACGCATTTTATCCCTAATTTTTCTGATACATTATCAAAAGCTATAGCTGCAGGTAACCCCCATCCAAGAGACCAAATATTGTTAGGTACTAAAACATCTATATTATATTCCTTAACAAATCTAGTTAATCCCTCTTCTATTTTCCCTGCAAATTCTAATACTTCCTTCTTAAATTCTTCTTCATTTTTATAATCTGTTAACTCATGATAAGCGTTTCTAACAAATTTATCATTTACTTCGTGTCTATAATGAAGCTCTGGAATAACGTATCCATCTGTAGTACCCAAGCTACCTGCTACAAGGTATACATTATGACCCATTTTTTCTAGTACTTTTTTCCACTTTTCCATTTCTAATGATACACCGTCTGTTTCTCCTACTCTAAAGTGACATAATGCTATGTTCATATTTTTGCCTCCTTATCTCTAGCCTTTTACTGAACCTGACATAATTCCTTTGATGAAATATTTTTGTAGTAATAAAAACACTATAACTACTGGTATTACAGTTAATACATTAGCCGCCATTATCTGAGACCATGGCACTGCAACTGTTTCCTTTGCAAGCATTCCTAATCTTAACGGTAAAGTAAATTTTTCTGGTGTCTTTAAAAGAACTAAAGGCATAGTAAATGAGTTCCAGTTGTTAACAAATTCAATTATTGTAAGGGAAGTTATAGCTGGTTTTAATAATGGTAATATAATAGTAAAAAATATTCTAAACTCCCCACAACCATCAATTCTAGCTGCCTCTATTAATGCATCCGGAATATCTTCTATATACTGTTTCATAAAAAATATTCCAAATACTGTTACACCAAATGGAAATATCAAGCTTATAAGTTTATCGTACATACCAAGCTTAGTTATAATAAAGAATAAAGGAAGTAAAAGTACTGTAGCTGGAATTGTCATTGTTCCAATTAGTACAGTCATTAAAAACTTTCTTCCAACAAACTCCTTTTTAGCAAAAGCATAACCTGCCATAGTTGAAAAAATAACTATTAGTATAGTAGTTGAAATAGATACAATAATAGAGTTCATAAATGTTTTTGTGAAATGTAAATATTTCCAAACATAAGGAAAGTTTTTAATATTCATTATTTCAGGCCAAAAAGTAGGGGGAAATCTTGTAATCTCAGAATCTGTTTTTAAACTTGATACAATTAGCCAATATATTGGTATTAAAAATAAAATAGTTAAAGCATAAAGAACTACCTTTATAATTAAGTCCCTTTTTTTCCTCATATACTAAACACCTACCTCTAATAATCTAATTTCTTAGAATTTAATTTATTTTGAGTTAAGCTAATAATTACTACTACTACGAACAATATGTATGACATGGCAGATGCTTTACCTATGTGATAGAATTTAAAAGCTTCATTATAAATAAGGAATGGAATAGTAGTTGTTGAGTCTCCAGGCCCCCCGCCAGTCATCACAAATATCTCCTGAAATACGTTAAAACAGTTTATAAGTAATAAAATAAAAACAACCATTGTTATTCTTCTAAGTAAAGGCCACGTTATCATTCTGAATTGCTGGAACCACGATGCACCATCTATGTCAGCTGCTTCATACAAACTGCCTGGTATATTTTGAAGTCCTGCAAGATAGATTAGCATAAAATATCCTATTCTTCTCCATGATGACATTATTGCTATTACCGGCATAGCTAACTTACTATCTGATAGCCAATTAGGTCCATCTATATTTAATAGATTCAGAACTCCATTTATCATTCCTTTATCTCCATTGAATAACATCATAAAAATTAAACTGGCACTTATAATTGATACAACATAAGGTAAAAAGAATACAGTTCTCATAAAGCCTATTCCTTTAAGCTTTCTATCAAGTAAAACTGCTAATGTAACTGAACATAACATAGTTAAAGGTATAAATATTACACTAAAATATAAAGTATTTAGCACACTCTTTAAAAACAATTTATCTTTAAAGGTTAGAATATAGTTTTTTAACCCAATCCATTTCCCTGGTACTTGGAAAAGTCCACTATTTCTAAGCATCAAAGGCTTAACTTCCTTGAAACTAGATATTAACGACCAAACAGCAGGATATAATATAAACATGAACACTATAATCATTGCAGGCAAAATAAAAAAGTAAGCTGACCAGTCATTCTTTTTAATAATTTGTTTAAACCTTGTCTTACTCAACATCTTTTCCATAGCTAACTTCCTTTCACTAGATAGTGTTTATCAAGAATAAAAGAGACACAGAAATTGTGCCTCTTTTATTCTATTTTATTGATTTTGTAATATCTCATTTCCTAATTTTTCAATGTTTTCAAGAGCTTCTTCAACACTAATCTCACCAATTACAGCTTTATTTAACTCACTTCTATAAACTTGTTCTTCAACTTTTACCCATTCTTTTATTGGTGTAGATATACTTGGATACTCTAATCCTTCTATGAATACTAAAAACTCAGGATGCTTCTTAAAGTATTCTGTATCAGCCATATCTTTTCTTATAGGTACTCTAAATGGATAGTAATTTCCATCGTCAGCTTTTTCACCTTTCATTAACATTTCTTGTCCTTTTTTACTACCTAAGAACTCTATTAATTTCATACTAGCTTCTAATTTCTCACCCTCTACTCCTACAGGAACAGTTAACATGTATGGTCCAATGTCTGCTGCTCTTCCTGCAGGTCCAGCTGGTACTGGTGCTGCTGACACTTCAAATGGATTCCCATTCTTCCAAATATCTGTTATACCCCAAGGTCCTTGGAATTCCATCGCTACAACTTGATTTCTAAAATCAGCCATTACATCTCCTCCAGTTTTATTGCCTGTATCTGGTGGAGCACATTCTTTTATAAGTTTTGTATAAAATTCTAGAGCTTTTTTACCCTCTGGTGAATTTAATCCTACTTTGTATTCTCCATTTTCCTTTTTAACTATATCTGCACCAGCTTGATTTACAAACATATTAAATAACCAAGTTATATCATGATGTTGTTTTCCAACAAGACCTATACCATATTGGTCTATTTTTCCATCTCCATCTTTATCAACTGTTAATTTCTTAGCATATTCATATAACTCATCCCAGTTTTTTGGAGGTGCAGTTATACCTGCTTCTTCAAATAAAGTTTTATTATATACTAGTTGTATTGTATGTCCCATCCAAGGATAACCATATAATTGCTCATCGACTACAGCTAAGTTCCAAAGTTTCTCATAAAAATTATCTTTCTTATCTGCAAATCTCTCTGTTAAATCTACAAATGCTCCTTCTCCTCCAAGAGCTTGTACATATCTATAAGGTACTTGAATTACTTCTGGAGCTTGTCCACTTAAAATCATTGTTAAAAGCTTCTGCTCTTCTTGACTTCCACCTAATAATTTAACTTTAATGTTTGGATTTTCTTTTTCAAACTCATCTAGAATTTCCCTTATAGCCATTCCTCTTCCAGAATCTTCAGACCAAACAATTTGCATTTTAATTTCAACAGGTTTGTCTTCACTAATTTGTTTACCTTCACTTTTTTCTACATCTTGATTTCCACACCCTACTAAAGTGAAAATCATTACTAATACTAATAATGAAGCTACTACCTTTTTCATAATATTACCTCCCTATTTCTTATCGTAGTGTCAAAAGTTTAGAGCAAAATTGACACTCAAATATTGAAATTTAAATAATATA
>NZ_ARZA01000015.1 GCF_000387765.1 Caldisalinibacter kiritimatiensis | reverse complement strand
TTCCTCTAGGGGATTTTTCAATTATTATACTAGGGTAATTTTAATTTATCATAAACACCCATATAGTTAAGATGAAACATCTATAGTTATTTTTTCTCCTACAGCTATTTCTAGCTTTACATCCCATATAGTTAAGATGAAACCCATAATTTCGTTAGCTTGGTGCTGAAGCTCTAGAGTTCTTTACATCCCATATAGTTAAGATGAAACTTTACTGGTAAAGGACCTAATGGTAAATATAGAAGACTTTACATCCCATATAGTTAAGATGAAACAAAAGGGATTATCGACCAAAAGTCACAATCCATAATGCTTTACATCCCATATAGTTAAGATGAAACTTAATATCATCTGTTCTATTCAGTAAAGTGTCTAAAGTCTTTACATCCCATATAGTTAAGATGAAACGAGAAACAAATCAAAGAGTTGATAGTAAAGCTGATACACTTTACATCCCATATAGTTAAGATGAAACAATTATTTGCTGATGGCGACTCCGGCCAAGAAGGAATCTTTACATCCCATATAGTTAAGATGAAACTCTAAGTATAAAATTTTGCTTAAAATCGATTTTAACTTTACATCCCATATAGTTAAGATGAAACGAAGTTCTCTAAAAGAATGAATAGTTACACAGGTACACCTTTACATCCCATATAGTTAAGATGAAACCACCATGCCCACTTACAGTAATATTTGACACATTGTTCTTTACATCCCATATAGTTAAGATGAAACCTTCTCTTAATGACTCCTTTACATTTTCATATGCTGCTTTACATCCCATATAGTTAAGATGAAACATGGACATACAGACCATAAAAAGCTACTTAGATGACTTTACATCCCATATAGTTAAGATGAAACTCATCAACTGGTACAATATATCCACCGTCTGCTCCCTTTACATCCCATATAGTTAAGATGAAACCCTGCCCAAAGTGGAAATATATTAGCTTCCCCAACACCCTTTACATCCCATATAGTTAAGATGAAACACTTCTCCTTCGTCATTATAGAGTATGAATTCACCACCTTTACATCCCATATAGTTAAGATGAAACGGGAATGGAACCGTAAAGGTTGTGATAATAGACGCAGCTTTACATCCCATATAGTTAAGATGAAACGGTGTATATTGTTGTTTAACGTACTTATAAACCGTTCCTTTACATCCCATATAGTTAAGATGAAACAATGTATTGAATTCAGGAAAGAAGATTATGGAGACCTCTTTACATCCCATATAGTTAAGATGAAACTATTTTGGTATATTCAGCTACTGCGGTATCGCTAAGAGCTTTACATCCCATATAGTTAAGATGAAACTGTTAAAACCTGTATTTGCCCTTGCTTCAATTTTCTCTTTACATCCCATATAGTTAAGATGAAACTTATTACAGCCATCTAACTCCCTCCTAACTTAGTAACTTTACATCCCATATAGTTAAGATGAAACATTTTCTTTGACTAAAAAAGTAATGTATAGAAGTTTTGTCTTTACATCCCATATAGTTAAGATGAAACCTGATATGCCTATAAACTCTCTTTTTGGCATATTAATTCTTTACATCCCATATAGTTAAGATGAAACCTAAACTGCCTTCATAAATCTTAGTAGAGCCTTTCACCTTTACATCCCATATAGTTAAGATGAAACATCTTCCAACAAAGGAAGAAACCTCAGTTCGTATCTACTTTACATCCCATATAGTTAAGATGAAACTGGAGCACTTAATGATGCAACATACAGATATTCAATAGACTTTACATCCCATATAGTTAAGATGAAACCCTAATTTTTAAAATACCCTTATACGTCTATTTTACTACATTTAAGTTAGTTATGTAATACTGCAAATTCGTCGTTTTTGCAGTAAAGTATCAGTTGTGTTTTTTACCTTGCCACATTTAATTAATTTTATCATTGAATTTTCAAAGTTTATAAGCTTTCATTTAATAACATAGGTTTACTGCAAAATCATAAAAATAATTCATCTATATTTTTTTCTTGTCCATAAATAGTTTTTGTAATAAACTTTGGTGACTTAACTTCATATACATATAAAGAATCCTCTTCTCTATTCAGTATATGATTTAATTCGGATAAACATTTTTTTAATTTTCCATCTGTAATTTCTCCCTCAAACACCGAATTCTGGGTCCATATCAAATATTTTTTCAGATGTTTTCTGACCTTATTTACCCGTTTTTCACCTACATCATATGTTAGTATAACAAACATATTACCACCATGCCTTTAATGGTTTATAAACTTCATCTCCAATAAAATGCTTAATAAGTTTATAACACTCTAGCCTTATAAACATTTTGTAAGATACTTTTCTCTTTAATTTTCTATGTTTTATAGTAGTAGACATCTTTTTCTCATACTCTCTGATAAACTTTTTCCTACCTTGTTCATTTAAAAAACAAATGCCATCTTGGTCGTCAAAATTCTCTAGAGTAATTATTCTATTATTAATTAGATAAAAAATAACTGAATCAACAATAAGTGGTTTAAATATTTCTGCTATATCCAGACTTAATGAAAATCGTTTTGTAGAAGGTTCATGTAAATAACTTATTGTTGGATCTAATTGTGTTTTATAGATTTCACTTAATACAGCAGTATACATTAAACTGTTTCCAAATGAAATTAAAGCATTTACAGGGTCCTTAGGAGGTCGCTTTTCCCTTCTTTCTATAGTAAAATCATCTCTAAGTATCCAGTTAAAGCTTTGATAGTAATATTTTCTAATTCTACCTTCTATACCCATAAGTTCATCTATTCTATTTGCTCTTTCTATATTTAATCTTTCTAGTTCAATCTTCTCTATTAGCTCCTTAATATCCTCTTTATGTCTTCTCATATTTCTTAGTATATGATGTACTGCACTATCTATGAAAGATTTAGCTAAAAACAATCTCTTATTATAATCAAAATTATGTAATGCTTGTTTAACCACTGTAAACCCTGATACATTCTTTTTTCTTGGATAATAAGTACCAGAATAGTATCCATAGTAATTATAAAAATTTAATATAACCCCATATTTAGGTAAATAATTAAGTAATTTAGTATTTAAGTCAACCTCTCCAAATATATGAAGACTATTTGTTTGCTCAACTGGTATAGAGTTTTTATTATCTTGTGAATCTATGAAATATATAGTATTATCTTTTCTTTTTAATCTACCGTTACTAAATATGTAATAATCTCTATCCACAACTAATCCTCCTCCAATGCATAGCAAAATTCATAATATGCACATTTTTTGCAATACGGTAACTTTTTCAATGCTGGAGGAGTTTCCATTTTTAATATGCGATTTATTTCTACAAGTGTATTTTCTATCTTTTTTTCATATTCAGCTGTAAGAGATATTTCCTCCAATTTTCTTTCTTTTACGTAATTAATCATGCCTTTTTTCTCTATACCTAATTGTTTTAAATAATAGAGATAATAAAGTAATTGCATTTTATCAGCTTCTGTCATTTTGCTACTTACTTTTATTTCTTTTACGTAAGTTTTATCCATAATATCTAACTTTAAAATATCATCAATTAATACCTCTCTCTTTTTTAATCTTGGATATGCATTTTTATGTACTAGTTTACCATAGAGTACCCTATCACTATTTTGCTCCATACTAATTCCCTTTGAGAAAAGCCAGAGTTTTCGCTTACATATATAAAAGTAATTTACTTTAACCCCTTGGACTTTAAGTTTATCAAAATCTATCCCCATTTTTTCACCTTCTTAAAAAATATTTTCAAGCTCTTCTTCTATCAAAATCCCTTGTCCTAGTTCTTTTTCTTCATCAAAATCATATTTTCTTTCAAGTATTTTTATATTTTTTAACCCTTCAATATCTATTGAACTTACTTTTCCTTTTGCCTTATAAACAGGAATACTAACTGTTTTTCTATTTATCTTTCTTCTTATTTTTCTTTTTACATTAGAATTTTTTTCGTTTTGATATTTTTCTATTAGTTTTGATATGCTATCATAAATCTCTCTTGGTATTACGGTAATATTTTGTATATCTCTTAATATTTTCTGTGCTTCCTTTGAATTTACATCATAATCTTCTACTGTATCTAAATATTTAATAGCAGTTTTAAAATCCTTCATAAACTTAGTTCCATTTAATTTTTCTTTTGAATATAATTTTTCAACCATTTTTACTTTATCTTTCTCTGAAAGCTCTTTCATATCATAATCTAATATCATTTCTTTACTAAACTTAAAAATCTCTTTATCATAAATACTACCTATTCCACTTACATCTTCTGTATAAACATATACGTTAGGTTCTTTTAAATCGTATTTTCTTTTTCTATAGCACCTACCTAATCTTTGAAATAAGCTATCTAATGTTGACAGTTCAGTGAATAAATAGTCAAAATCAACATCTATCGATGCTTCAACAAGTTGAGTAGTAATCCATATTCCTTTTGCTGTTTTATCTTTAGCAAATTCTTTTATTTTATTTTCTAATTTAGCTCTATGTTCTTGAATAAACATAGAATGTAACAAAAAAGTGTTTGAAAAATCCTTTTCACATATATAATTGTATAATTCAATAGCCTTATCTACCGTATTTACTATAACTAATACTTTACCTTCTTTTCCCATTTGTATCATTTTATCTATATCTTTGTTTATATCTTTGTCTAAAATACTTATTTTATGTCTTATTACATCACTTAAAAAATATTGAATCTGTAAATCCTCCTCTATAATTCTTCGTTCTTTTAAGTAATCTAAATAAATTGTTGGCAATGTAGCTGTCATTATCATAAATTTGCCACCAATTTCATGTATCATTTCTAATCCCTTCAAAATAACTGCTGCTACATTTGGACTATATGCTTGTATTTCATCTATTACAACCTTAGAATAAGACATTGTTGCATATATTTTTTCATACCCTCTATATTTAAAAGGAAATTTAAAAATTTGGTCAATTGTAGTAAAATTCAATTTACTTGAAAGAATTTTAGACTGTTCATATATTTCTTCCCAGTTTTCGTAACCTTCTTCATCTAAATAATCTAAGCTAGTAGAATGTAATAACCCTACAGAATCATATTCAATATCTTTTTTAACTCTATCAAATAATGCATTAATACTAACTCTTAAAGGCAAAGTAAAAAAACCCTTATCATTATCTATCCAAAAAAGAGCAGATTCTGTTTTCCCTATACCTGTTGATGCAATTATTATCAAATTTCTTTCCTTATTTTCTTTTGCAAATCTCTGTACTTCTCTTAAATTAAAGCCTTGCTTATCCATATATTTTAGTGTATATTCCGCTACATTTTCATTTCTATCTAACTCAATTACTTGATGTGCTGACGCAGAATGGTCTATTCTATGTAATAATCCTTTTACTAAAACATATAAATTATAATTATCATCATTTAATTTTATTCTATTTCTCGGTTTCAACTTTTGAACATATTTAGTCCCTAGTTTATTAGAAATCTCTATTTCTAATTCTTCCTTTAAATTATTTACTTTTTGTTTTAAATCCTTCTCTATTACCTCTTTTATTTTGTCTCTATCAATTTCTTTATCTCTTTCATGATGATATCCAATAGCTTGAATTAGTATCTTTTTTTCATCCTTGTTTAACTCTAGCTCTTTGAATGGTACAAAAACAGGAGATAAATAATTATGGGGAATATCGTAAGAAATAGCTTCTGGTAAGATTTCTTTACCTATTTTTTTCCTTATCACATTTTGAAAATGTGTATATATCTTTCCTGTATCATGATATTTAACTGCAAGTAATAAAAGGTCCCACATTTTATCGTTCTGTATTTTTTGACCATATTTTTCTTTTAATAAATAATAATTGTTAATAAGTTTTTCTGTATGTTCCCTTAAAGTTTCCTTTGGATTTGATTTAGCATAAATCAAAATATCACCTCCAAAAACACCCCACTTAATTTATTGTGGGGTGTTAAAATATACTATATCGCCTTCTTCGTCCTGTAAAAAGTTATCATCTGTAATTTCTTCTCCACTTTCTACATATTTTACATCTATTCTTTCCCATTGTCTTAAATCATTTACCACTTCATATTTCCAGTTTAATCTATAGTTTATGCCCCATACATCTTCAGGTAATTGCTCAACTGGAATATATATTGGATGTTCAATTTTTTTCCCATCTTCTAAATCATCTATATCTATCTCTTGTATTTTTACAAACTTTATATCATCAATTCTTACCAAATCTTCCCTTCTTCCTAAACTCAAATGTTCTTCAAGATTTCTTATGCCATCTATTATCCTTTGTAAAATTGCATCTTCTGCTTTAACATGAATGATAAGTTTTACATTATGTAAAAGATGTACATTTAGTGGCATATTCGTAATTTCTTTAGATTTATAAAAATACATACTTTGATAATCTACAAATTTACTCTCATAATCTCCTTGTATACTTATACTCATAGGAATAAACTCATCAGCTTTAAGTATATTGTGTAACATTCCTTTAACTGTAGAATAAGGCGGTAATGGATATGTTTCCCAAACCTTAAATGCAAAAGGTTTTTTATAACAAGCTGTTTCTTGAAAGAGTGTTAATTTTAGTACTTTCATTCTTATCCCTCAACTTTATATACATTATCTATTTCAGTTTCTAATGTTTTGAAAAATTTCTCTACTGATAAGACTTTTTCCGGTAGTAATGTTTCTAACTCTGACTTATTGTTAAATATACCATCTACTATACCTACAAAAGTATTTTCCTTTATAGATTTATCTAATAAAGTAATTTCTAATGTCTTTTCCAAAATTTCAGTATTTATATAAAATTCGCCACCTTTAGTTTCAAGTTTTATCCTACCTTGGAAAAAAGGATTAGGAATATCATAAATACCCCCTATAATAAATAATGGTGAAAGATTTTCTTGTCTACCTCTTATGTTTCTATTTAAAACCTTTAAAATAGTTAATAATTGATTAACTCTCTTTGTTCTTTCTTCTTTTTCTAATACGATGTCTTCTTTCCCATCTTTATCTTTTCCAACTTTATCCAAATCAATAGTTACTGTATATGTATAAAAACTTTGATGTTGCTCTATATTTGCAAGATTAGGATTTTCACCTATTCTATCTGCTAATCCTTTATTGTTTAAAAAGTCCATGTCACTTCTATATGGCTCTAATGAAATAGCATGACTTAATCTAACTGGAGCAGAACGGGTAATCGCATTTGAGTTTCCTTTAGTTTTCATGTATCCAAATAAATCCATTTCCTCTGAATCTCTTATAGTACAATCTTTTTTAAACTGTATTGTTCCGTTTTTTACCACAGTATCTAAATTCCAATCATATAGATTATTTCCAAGTCTTACAATATCGTATCTTAAGCTCTGTCTTGAAGCAAAGGTATGTGTATTACCATTACCCCTATTTAACTTTTTAAGTTCTGAAATATTTCCAATTCCTTCACCATAATTTAAAGAATCACCTTGAAAAATAACCGTAACAGTTAACCCCTTTTTCATACTATTTTTCCTCCTTTTCATTATTATCAAAATTTGATATTAAACCTGAAATAAATGAATGTGCTATACTCTCAAAATCTAAGTCCTTTTCATGTAAAACATTTAAAAATAAACTTGGTACTTCTTTTCCTGCTGCCATATAAATTCTTAAAAGTGAGTCCATAAACTCTTTTTTATTACGAGCTTTACTAGCATTAAGAAGTCTATATGCTATGCCCTGTATTTTATTTTCAGATTCATTTTCTTTAAAATATGTATTTAACCTTTCACCTTCCTTATATATTACCCAGAGCCTATTGCTATCCACCTTTTCACACCCCTTTAAAACTTTTTTTAAAGTAAATCTAGCCTTTGTAGCTAAATAAGAATCATAGGAACTTTTACCTGATTTAATGGTTTCTATTAACTTATCATGTATTAAATACTTAATATCTTTATTATTCAAAATCCACGAAACCAATTCACCCTTAAATCTTGTATCTCTAATTTTCATTAAATTATTTTTAGTATAGCTTTTAAAATATCTAGCAGTATTTTTATTAATATTAAAATAATTTAATTTGCAATTTTTAGTATCATAGTTAGCGTTTAACTCTATAAACAATATATTTTGTAATGTCCATATACTTTTCTTTCTAGTTTCACTAAGAATGTCATAAATCAAACTTTCAAAAGGATTCTCTTCATCTTGCATAAGTAAAAGATTTTCATTATGTCTATATAGTTCTTCTACACTTGTATCCATATTTACAAAACCCAAATAACCATCTTTCATATCTGTAACTCCTGCTGGAGTACAAAACAGAATAAATTTAACTAAACTACATATAGGGTACGATGTATTTCCTTGCCACATAAAATTTTTAGCATTATTATTACTTACTGCTAAAGGAACAAAAACTGCTTCTGTAAAATCAGAAGTAGCTAAATATTCTTCCCAAATAGAACAATGAGGGATTTTTTTTAGATTGTCTAAAACTTTTTTCTTTTTAAGCAACTTCTTTATGTTTCTTAATAACTTAGGGTAAGTCTTTGAACAATCTTTATTTAGTTCTGTGTCGATAAATTGTAGTAAGTCATCAACAGTTTCAGACATATTTAGCTCTTTATATAGTCTAACTTCTTCTAATATTGGCTTAATATAATCCTTATGCATTATTTCTCTTTGTTCCTCTAAACTTTTTCTAGCACAGATCTTTTGTAAAAAGCTAGCCTGACCAAAAAATTGAGTAGATAATATATTCCTAATATAATTTAATGTCAACTTTTCATTAACTTCATATATTGTTATTAGTTTTTTGAATCTATCAACCAATTCTTCTAATTTTTCTATTTGGTCATACTTTTTAACTTTTTTTATTTCTTTAAATAAACCATTAAATTCATACTCAAATTTTTTATCCTCAAACTTACCTTTTACTTTTTTTCTATTAGTATCAATAACACTCTTTATCCAATTTACTGCATCTTTAAACTTTTCTTCCTTCCTTGCTATTCCTAAATATCTATCAACCTTCTTTATTTCTCTTTTGCTGATGTCATATCGTTTTAAGAAATAATCAAAATAATATTCATCAAATTTTTCTAATAACTTACTATCAAATTCTATGTAATTATCACAAATGTCTAATTCTTTTTTTAATCCTGCATCTTCTAAAATTCTTATAAAGCCTACAATTCCCATATTAACAAACCAGTCATTTAAATATAATTTTAATTTCAGATTAAATCACCTCCACCATTCCAAACCCTTGGTTTCGTCTAAATCCAACTCCTAATCTATATATATCTTCCAAATCCTTTTTATGGCCTTCTAATATAAAAGTCCCTTTATATGCATTTATGTACATATACTCTTTACCTGTCTGTTCAGTAAAAGCTTTTATTTTCTCCTTTACAACCACTTTATTCATTTTTAATGGAGAAAATTTTATTCTTCTACTAAGACCATATCCCCTATAATTCTTCAGGGCTAAATTAACTATATAATTCAAATATTCCTCATATGAATCATCCTGTGGCGAAACTGAATCATTGTTTTTGTTTTTAATATATATAGGTGATAGTGTCTTAAAAGCAACTTTATCTTCATTTATTGCTTTTTCTTTTACTAATAAAATTTTCTTTTTCAAAATTTTAATTTTTTTGTATTCAACTTCTTTGATTTTTAACATTCCATTATATAAATTCACTATAAACTCTTCATCTGGAGAACTAATATTTAACTCTACGTTACCATTAATATTTAAAATATCATTTTCTCTCCTAAAATCATTAAGATAAACTGCAAAACAAAAATTCTTAGTTTTTTTATTAGACTTATTTTTATAATTGTATAAATTATTGAAATATTCTTCTGAACTTTTTTTAAGTGCTTCTTTTATAAAGCTTACAAACATCATTCTATAGGCTATAGGCAGTTTATCACATTCAAAAGTACATCTTAACCTCATTAAATTCACCTCCTCTCTCTGAGCTTCTATAAACATTTTACACTATGTAAGTGGAAGTATATATGTCATATACCTAAATTAATACATTTTTTTCATCTCATCTACTTCTTTTTTTATTTCATTTATTATTTCTTTGGGCTCTATAATTGTAACTGAGCTTCCCATACTCAATATCCAAGAAATAATCTCAGGTTTTCCTGTCATTTCAGCTTCAAATAATATTGAATAATCATCATTAAAAGTAATCTTTTGTTTATCACCCCAAATGCTTTCACTCACAATAATAGATGTTGGATACTTAATTTTTAGTTTAACTTTATAAGTTTTGTCATTAAATATACTATTTGAGCCAATAAAGTCTTTTATATTGAAATCCTTTGGTATTTCAAACTTCTCATCTATAACTTTATATTCTTTAATTCTTGATAATTTAAAATCCCTTACCTTCTTTCTTAATTCACAATATCCTATACAATACCAAAACCCTTTATAGATAAATAAAGAATATGGTCTTATTATTCTTTCTGTTAACTTCGAGGTCAATGAAAAATATTTTATACTTATTTTGTTCCTAGAAATTATAGCGCTATTTATATCAATGTACTTCTTTTTTTCTAAATCTAATTTTATATTAGGACTTGAATCCGTTAAATAGTATTGAGTTTTATTATCTTGTCCTTTAAAATCTGTAGCTGCATTAATTTTATCTAAAGCATTATCATATTCTTCAAGCAGTAAAAAGTTATTATTTTTCTCTAAAAATCCTCTAACTGTATGTAATGCAGATATTTCATCGTCTTTCAATTTTAAGTTAAATAAGAAACTACTTTCATCTAAATAATATCCTCCATCTTGTCCACGTTCACTCAGCAAATATATACCTGCTTTTTCTAAATCATCTTTATATACTCTAATCATTCTCTCACTTACTTCTAGAATTTCTGCCAACTCTTTTATCTTCATTTTTCCTCTACTCTTTAACAATGTAAGCATCTTTATACAATTGCTTAACTTACTCATAATGTTTAGTCCGCCTTTCATATATTGGTTTTATAGTTATATGATGTAATTTGACATTTATGGTTAATATTCCTTCTTTTATTATCATTTTTTCTAATAGGTTACATGTATTAATAACCATAATTTCTGTTATTTAACTTTGTGGTGTTTGTAAGTTTTTTTCAATTTTAATAGTTATAAATTCTAATAAACCTTAGCTTTCTAAGTTGTTATACATGCTAAACCAATAAAAAAGTTCCAGGCCTAACACCTGGAACTTTTCTACACTAAGAAACTCAATATTAATGCTACAGCAAATCCAACCAATGAAATAATTGTTTCCATAATTGTCCAAGACTTCAAAGTCTGTTGTTCTGTCATTCCAAAATATCTTCCAACTAACCAAAAACCACTATCATTTACATGTGATAATATTGTGGCACCAGCTGCTATAGATAATACTATTAATGCTCTATCTGGTGCCCCTAATGCAAATGCATCCATAACTGGTGCTATTATACCAGCAGATGTAATCATTGATACAGTAGCAGACCCTTGAGTTATCCTTACTACTACTGCTAATATATATGCTAATATAATCGGTGGGAGATTAGAATTAGAAATCGTATTAGCAAGCATCTTACCAACTCCACTGTCTATTAATATTTGCTTGAAAACTCCACCTGCACCGGTTACTAATATAATAAGTCCTGCTGGCGCTAAAGCTTTTGTACTTAAATCTAATAACTGTTGCTTAGTAAAACCTCTCTTAGTACCTAATAAATAAAGAGCTAATAATGTTGCTATAGATAATGCCACAAATGGATGACCAAGAAATCCTAATATATTTGTAATAAATCCTTCTTGTATACTTCCTTGTTTAACTAAAACACCTGTTAATGTATTTAATAGTATTAAAACTAAAGGAACACCAATTATGCTAGTTACTAAGCTAAAAGAAGGAAAATCATTGTCTTCTTTTTTATCATTATCAATTTCTTGAATCATATATGTAGGTACTTTTATATTTATTTTTTCAGATATGTATTTACCAAATACTGGTCCAGCAACGATTGCTGTAGGTAGCCCTACAATAAACCCAAATAATATTACCCATCCTAAATCTGCTCCTATAATTTCAGCTACTGCAACTGGCCCAGGTGTTGGAGGAATAAAACTATGAGTAACAGCTAAACCAGCTAATAATGGAATCCCATAAAATAATACTGATTTTTTAGTATCTTTGGACAAAGCATAAACTATAGGAACAAGTATAATAAATCCTACATCAAAGAATACTGGTATTGCAACAATAAAACCAGTAAGAACTAATGCCCACGAAGCTTTATCCTTTCCAAACTTATTTACTAAACTCTTAGCTAAAGACTCAGCTCCTCCTGAAGCCTCTAATATTTGACCAAATATTGCACCTAATCCAACTACTGTTGCTACAAACCCTAAAGTTCCTCCCATACCATTTTGGATACTTTTAATAACTTCGCCAAGAGGCATTCCTGTTGCTATTCCAACAAACATACTAGTAATAAGTAGTGAAATAAATGCTTGTATTCTTAATTTTAAAACTAAGAATAACAATAGTGCAACTGCTGCAACTGTCACTAACACTAACCCTGTCTGTGTCATTAAAAATCCCCCTTTTTATTTAATATAATTAGCTCGTTGCAGAACTCTACAACTCGCATAAATACTGCATTTTATTTATTTAAA
>NZ_ARZA01000014.1 GCF_000387765.1 Caldisalinibacter kiritimatiensis | reverse complement strand
CCTATATATTATCTTTCCTTTGTTTTATTAAGCTATTCTATGATGTACTTTTCTTTATCTATTCCAGTTAATAAGTTTTCCAAAGGTTAATTTTCAATGACCATATTTAAACAGCATTCACTATAAGTGAACCCTTTTATGTAAAAATATAGGTTAAAATGTAATTAACACCAAAACTCAAGGGGGAATGGGGAATGCTATTAAAAGAAGCAAAGGATAAATTAGAGCCACTGATTTATAAAAGATTTGGTGATATCTTTGATGAAGAGCAATTAGAAGGAATCATAAAGAATAAAGGAAAGAGTGGTCAAATTCTTGAGCTAGCTTTAGGATTAAGAAATAAGCCAAATACACTAGATTTTGAGGATGGAGAGTTAAAAACTAATAAATGTGACAAAGCTGGAAATCCAAAGGAAACTATGTTTATAACTCAAATTAACTCAATTATTGACGATTTAATACAAGAAAAAAACTTTTATAAAACTCATGTATATCAAAAAATAAATAATTTGCTATATGTACCTATCAGCAAAGATGGCTCACCGGAACATTGGATGTTCTTACCATTCGTGCACGTAAATTTAGATAGACCTAAGTATAAAGAGTTAAAAGAACAGTTAGAATCTGATTATTATAGTATATGCAAACAGTTGAAAAATTATATAGAAACAAGTGAAGATGGTTTTATACACACATCTAATGGTAACTACATACAGATAAGAAGTAAAGATTCGAAACCATATCATCCAATTTATTCTGATGTCTATGGTAGATATGTTTCTAATAAGAACCATGCTTTTTATTTTAGAAAGCAATTTATGAGATACATAACTTCATTATAGTAAGCATATGAATAAAAAATAAATTATGGAAGGATAAGTTTATCTTGGATAAAAAATTAGGAAAATATGAAGATAAGAAGTCACATAAGGTTAAAGAGTGGGAGCCTAAAGATTTTAAATTAGAAGCAACAACTGTATGGAGCTTTCCAAACAGAGGGAAGTGGGCTACACATAGTGGAAAATATAGAGGAAATTGGTCACCATATATACCAAGAAATATTATTCTTAGATATTCTAAAAAAGATGATACTGTATTAGATCAGTTTTTAGGTAGTGGTACTACATTAATAGAAACTAAATTGTTACATAGAAACGGAATAGGGGTAGATGTTAATCAAAATGCAATTAATATAGCTAAAGAGAATTTGGAATTTACTAAAAATAAAGAATATGAACCTAAAATAATAAAAGGTGATGCTAGGGATTTAGATTTTATATCTGATGAAAGTATAGATTTAATATGTACTCATCCACCTTATGCTAATATAATAAAATATAGTGATAATATAAAAGAAGATTTATCAAGGTATGATATTAATCAATTTTTAGTTGAAATGAAAAAGGTGGCGAGTGAATGTTATAGAGTACTTAAAAAGGATAAATATTGTGCGATACTTATAGGAGATACAAGAAGGAAAAAACATATGATACCATTGGGTTTTAAAGTAATGGAAGTTTTTTTAGACGCTGGTTTTGTATTAAAGGAAAATATAATAAAAGAACAACATAATTGTAAAGCTACAGGATTTTGGTATAAAAGAAGTATTGAATATAATTTTCTTTTAATTGCACATGAATATCTGTTAGTTTTTAGGAAACCAGTTGATAATGAAGATAAGAAAGTATAGACAGCATTACCAAACAAGGAGGACAAACTATGGAAAAAGTATATAATAAGCTAGTTAGAGATAGAATACCTGAAATAATCGAAAAAAGTGGAAAAGAATATGAAGTAGAAATAATGGAAGATGAAGAATATAAAGAGTTGCTTAATAAAAAGCTCTTAGAAGAAGTAAATGAATATCTTGAATCAGGGGATATTGAGGAAATAGCTGATGTATTAGAAGTGATATATAACATACTTGATTTGAAAAAGGTAAGTAAAGAAGAAATTGAAGAGATTAGAAAGAAAAAGAAGGAAGAAAGGGGTTCCTTTAAAAAGAGAATAAAACTAATTAAGGTCATAGACAAATAAAGGAGCACTTACAATGAAATTATCAATTCAACACAAAAATAGAATAATCTTATTTACAGTAGAATATAGAAAACGAAAAACACTGGAAATACGAATTATTCCACCAGATAAGGTGTTAGTGATTTGCCCTAAAGGTTTATCTAAAGATAAGATTATAGAGTTGGTTAGTAAAAAAGCAAATTGGATAGTTAAAAAGTTAAAAGAATTAGAGAGTATAGAGTACAATTTAGTTGAAAAGAAATATGAAGATGGAGAAGTTGTTAAATATCTAGGCGAGGACTATTATTTACATATCAATATAGTTAAAAATAAAAATAAAGCAGTTATAGAGATAAATAAGGATAAATTAAATATTACGTCACCTATGAAAGATAAAGAGCTAGTAAAAAAAATCTTAAAAGATTGGTATAAAAAACAAGCTAACAAGGTTGTAAAGGAACGGGTAGAATACTATAAGGATATTATAGGGGTTAAGCCTAATAAAGTGAAGGCAAAGGAGCAGAAAAGGATATGGGGAAGCTGTACTTCAAAGGGGAATGTATATTTCAACTGGAGACTTATAATGGCTCCTATACATATTATTGATTATGTTGTGGTACATGAACTATGTCACCTTATTCATATGAACCATTCAAAAGAGTTTTGGAAGCTTGTTGAATCTGTAATTCCAGATTATAAGGAAAGAAAAGAGTGGCTAAAAAAGTATGGTGTAACTTTGAAATTATAGGTTCTAATTTCTTAGAATAGGATGATATAATAAAATGGAGAATGTAACTAACTTAAGGGAGGGAGAACTGTGGAAAAAATAAGATTAAGCGATACATTAAAACTTTCAAGAATTGTACAGGGATTTATGAGATTATCAGATTGGAATATGTCAAAGGAAGAAAGATTAAACTTTATTGAGCAATGTATAGATATGGGTATAACATCCTTTGACCACGCTGATATATATGGAGGCTATATATGTGAAGAGCTTTTCGGAGAAGCTTTAGAATTGAAACCACAGCTTAGAGATAAAATGGAGATTATTACTAAGTGCGGTATTAAAATAATTTCACCTAATAGACCAGAACATAGGGTAAAACATTATGATACAAGTAAAGAGCATATAATAAATTCTGTAAATAATTCATTGAAAAACTTAAGAACTGATTACATAGATTTATTGTTGATTCATAGACCAGACCCATTTATGAATCCTGAGGAAGTTGCAGAAGCATTTAACACATTATATAGGGATGGAAAAGTAAGAAATTTTGGTGTTTCAAATTTTACTCCTTCACAATTTAATATGTTGAGTTCATATTTAGATATGCCACTTGTAACTAATCAGATAGAAATATCTGTTATGCAATATGAAAACTTTAGAAACGGGACAATAGATTTATGCTTAGAAAAGAGAATACCGCCTTTAGCATGGTCGCCTTTAGCTGGAGGAAAAGTTTTTACTTCAGAGGATGAGAAATCAGTTAGGCTTAGAAATGTATTAGAAAAAATTGCAGATGAGTTAAATGTAGATGGTATTGATAAGATTATGTATGCTTGGCTGTTAAACCATCCAGCTAAAATAATACCTATTGTAGGTTCTGGAAAGATAAGTAGGGTAAAAAGAGCTGTTGAGTCATTGGATATTAAATTAGATAGACAACAATGGTTTGAAATATTAGAAGCGTCAAATGGTAGAAGAGTTCCATAAAATTACTATAATTGTTAATGTACAGGAGGCTAAACTATGGAAGAAGCAATTTCTTTTAAACCTATAGGGAAAATACATAGTGACTTTAAGAAGCTAGAAGATATGCCAATTCAACCATCAGGTAACAAGGCTAATAAAGGAAGATTAGAGATAGATGCTAGGTATGTGGAAGGCTTACGTGATTTAGATGGATTTTCACATATTATGGTTATATACTATTTTCACAAATCTGATAAAGTTAAGCTTACTGTTAAACCTTTTTTAGATGATAACACTCATGGAGTTTATGCTACTAGAGCTCCAGTAAGACCTAATCATATTGGTCTATCTATTGTAGAGATAGATAGAATAGAGGATAACAATATTTATGTGAAAAATATTGATGTATTAGATGGAACTCCTATATTAGATATAAAACCTTTTATTCCTAATTTTGATATACCTAAGTCAGATATTAGGGTAGGTTGGTTAGAGGAGAAGTCAGAGGAGGTAGTTACAAAGACTTCAGATGATAGATTTAAGTAGAGTTAAATAAGGCTAAAAGGCAGATAAACTGCTTTTTAGCCTTTTCTAGCTTTACATACCTTTGCTAAATCATTGGCTGCTATCATTCCAGTTTGTATTGCAGCATTTTGCCATCCATGGGAAGCAGATATATGCTCTCCTGCGAAGAACACTCTGTTATTATATTCAGGTAGAGTTACAGCATAGGAAAAGATTCTCTTTTGCTCAGGTCTAAAATAGCAAAAAGCTCCCAATGTCCAAGGGTATTCATTCCAGCTAAATGTAACGTGGTCCTTTATTATCGAGTTAAGATACTCTAAAGATATACCATGTACCTTTGCTACTTGTTCTTTTATGTTTTCAAATCTAATACCTTTATATGCATTAGCAACTCTTGTAGCGTTGAGGGTAAAGTTATAAGATGCTAATAATACTCCTGGTTCATTTGGAGAAAAAGAGTTATTATGTGCATGGTCAGATGGATACCAAATAGATGTTATAGGTAAATCGCTGTAAGAACCTCCACCAATGATTCTTTCATTAGGTCTACCCATTTCCCAAAAACGTTCGCTACATAAAGCAATTGTTTTTTGAGATGGAGAATAATCCAGTTCACGAATTGCTTGCATCTTTCTATTACTAAAATCAGGGATTATTTCTACATTTCTAAGAGTGGAAAAAGGTATAGCACACACTACATAATCAAAGTTTTCATATACATAAGTAGACATTCGTTTATTTTTATATTTTAATGTAACTTTACTGGAATCTTCTGTTTGATACATTCCATCTACCCAAGTTCCGCCTTTCCATGTAACTTTACCTAGAAGCTCATTTGGAATATCAGGATATTCCTTAGGATTAGGGTTAATTAATGAGTTGTAAAAGGATAGAGGTAAATTAACCATTCCTCCTACAATTTCATATAGAAAAGAGAAAACTAAAGGATAGCTTTCGTGGAGCATTTCCATAAAACTATAGTAATAAAAGGAAGCAACAAAGGGTGATATACATGATATAAGGTCTATAGCAGCTTGGCTTAACCCCATTAGTTCTAGTACTTGTCTAATATTGTAGAAGTCCCAATAGTTAATAGGATAACTATATTTTAAAAGCATTTTAAGTATTTCTTTTCGGATTGAAGGGGGCATGCTAAGCAATGGAGTTTCTAAAGCATAGTTTAATAATTCTGGCCAAGGAGTATTTCTTTCCCATAATGTTAAATCGAATTCAGGATATATTTTTTCCATCACGCCTTTACCTTCAGGGTCATTTCTTACTCGGATACCTTTGACATAGATATATGCGTTTTCATTGTACTGTACGAAAGGGCGAGTATTTAAATTAAATAAGTTTATATAATGCCAAGTTGCACCATGAACTACAGGAATACGCATAGCTCCTAATTCGCCATAATATTTTTTCTCTTTATCGAAATAGTATGTATAGACTCTACCACCGATTCGGTTTTCTTCTGCTTCAAATACTGTGATATCAAATCCTAGCTTTCTTAGTTCAAAGGCTGCTGTTAGTCCTGCTTCACCACCACCTATAACTGCTACCTTTACGTTTTTAAATTCTCCGGGAGAAGCAATGGTGGTAATGTCAGGAGGAGCGTCAAGAAGTTCTATGATATTGTTAAAATCTTCAAGTCGATTAGCTCTTGCCAATTCATATTTAATTAAAGCATATCTTTGTTCATCAGTTGGGTTAGGGGGTTGTACTGGGGGTAATCCAGGTTCTGAAGGCACATAGGATGGACCATCACCATTAAACAAGTCTATCATCTCCCTATAACGAAAACAATATAATATATTTAATTATATTAAAGGGAGCTAATATCAATGCAAAAAAATCAGCAAAGCCGATTTTTAGAAAAGTTAAGCTTTAATCTCTCTTTTCATATTTTCAGCAAATTTTTTAGCTTTATCCTCAATTCCCGGAACTTTTAATATAGCATTTCTATCATTAGCTGTAGCCATAATTGAAAAGTAGGGAGGAAGCCTAAAGGTCTTATTCATATTAAGGGCACTTATTAGCTGTTTAGCTAGGGCATCACTTCCAGAGTTACCTGAAACTATTACTCCGAATAATGTCTTATCGTAAAATTTTGTTTTTCTAAATAGAGCAGTAAGACGATTGATTACTGCAGATATATTAGAAGATACAGCATCATTGTAGTTTGGACAAATCCATATAATAGCGTCAGCATCTAATACTGCTGGATATACTTCTTCAACCATAATCCCACCGTAAAAACAGCTAGTACTTTCTCCATAGTGTTTACATGTTTTATAAGGACAGCCTATACAATCTCTAACTGTACCATTTTCAATATGTATCTCATTAATTTTATAACCATCTAAGTTTCTTTTAATCATATCCCATAACATAAGAGTATTAGATGTTTCTCGATTACTTGCGTGAAGTACTAGTAGCTGAGGGTCTTTTAATAGCTTTGGAGCATCTGTGATAAGTCTTTTTCCTAGCTTTTCACAAAGTATGCAACAAACTTCTTCAAGGGGTTTTTTTATAACCTTTTGCATTGTCAATAAATTCCTTAGTGCACCAGTAGCTTCAACTAAAGGTCTACCGGGGAAACTACATCCTAATTGATTTGCTTTAAATACAACTTCTTGAGCTACAGTTTTTGTGAATAATTCAGAATTACTATGTACTAATATTGCTCCTGTAGAACCTTTTAAAGCTTCTTTACCCCTTTTATATAGTGTACTAAAAAGTCTAGAAAGATTTATATTATTACCTGCATCATCAAGCTCTATGGCAAATAATATTCTCTTATTTGTTAAGTATGGAATATTATCGACATTCTTTATTATTTCTGTTTCATAATCACCAACAGCTGCTTTTATCATTCTATCGAGGATATCAGATGGTTCTTCGGGTATAATTACAGAAATTTTTTTCATATTATATCCTCCAATTTCTTATAAGAACTTTTTATTCTATTAAATAGTGAAGTAGGCAAGTTAAGTCTTTCTACTTCAGTTCCAGATGACAATAGTCTATTATTAGCTCCTATATATACTCCACCCATATAAGTAGCACTGTAGTGCCATTTACCTTTTATAGTATTGATTATAGATAATGTACCTGAAGATAAAGCAGGGGCTATATAAGGTTTAAATCCTGTTTTTCTAACTTCTAAATTAGCAGTTCTTGCTTTTTCTGTAAGGTATAAAGATAATTCCTCGTTATAATTTTCAATACTGTCAGCTATAACTAACCCTTCTCCGTGGGGACCAAATGCTCTACCTTCTTTTATGTAGTGATTAGTTTTAGGTGATTTTTTAGCATAATAAGCTGCTCTTGCATTCATAACACCTAAGCCATAACCTCTTATTTGGTCTGCACTTAAACCTTCAAAATCTAGTTTACCCGATTCATTTTTATTACTTTCTAGAAAAACTACTTTACAAAGCAAGTCAACAGGGTCAGTAACTACTGCAAATATTCCCTTGAAGTTGTATTTTCTTGCTAGTTTTGCGTATTCACTAATTATCTCTGAATTACCTTCAAATTGAACCATTCTAACGTCTTTATCTTCATTACCTACAGGAGGCACACCACGGGATGCACAAAATATAAACATATCGCAATCAAATAATTGTTCTTTCGATATAATCTTGACTTCAGGATAAAATTCATTTTCAAAAGGAGCCATAACTTGATTTATTTCATGTTCCCATCTTTTAAGCCTAGCTTCTTTTCTATCATAAATTCCAATTTCACTTATACAGTCACCACCTAAGAGGCGAAGTCCAGTTAAAAGTGTTCCTCCTACGTCACCTAATGCCAGTAGATTGACTTTCCATTTCTGAGGAAGTTTATAATTTAAAGCTTCAGTCCAATTTGGATAATTAGTGTTTATAGACATTACTTTTCTATTGTTAATTTTAGATAGAATCCAATCTTGTACAACGGATGCATTTTTTCCATATTGTAATAAATCTATCCCTTCTTCTTTGATGAAGAGAAGGGAAGGGTCAGAGACACAAAAGCTTCTTCGGGATTTTAGTGGATTAAAGCTATTTAAGTAATAAATAATATCGTCAGTTTTATATGCTTCATTTACATCTATTGTAGTCAATTCAGGATAATATGTACTAGAAAATAATATCTTATTATTTAGTTTATAGTAATAAAACATTAGCTATCACCTCGATGTTTTTAAGTTTAACAGTCTAAGGTAAAGATATACCTTAGACTGCTAAAAGCTTATTTTCTTTTGATAATATTTTCAATTCGTCTTAAATGTTCTAGGTCATTTTTTAGATAATTAGATGGTTTAAGGTTTAAATCATATTCCATATCTCTACCATGGTCTGGACACCTAGGCGAAATGAAAACTTCACCTAAATGTTTAAGTGTCAAGTTTCTTTCGTGTATATTTTGATATTCCTTTTCTAAAGTTGTCAGTATATCTATTGAGTTCTTTATGCAAGTTTCTGATAGATGGTATAAAGCATCAGTAGATGTACCCCTTATAAACTTAGGTGATGTATATGGTAAAACAAAGTTGATTGAAGGTAGTAGGTTACGTTGAGGATAAGTGCCTCTCCATACAGTATCACCACCGATAAATGGATACATAGAGTTTTCATTAAACCATACCTTTAAGTTAGGAATAAAATAGGCACTATCTACTTCTCGATTTTGAATATCCATAAGCTCTTTACCTCTACCTGACAAAATACCTACTATTATCTTTTTAACCTCGATATTTTCTTGTTTTAATAACGGGTCTATAGCTTTTATTCTATATCCTTTGTTTAATAAATCATCTACTAGAATTATAGAGCGATTGAATGACCTAAGCATTCTTATTTGATTTTCTAGAGTCATGTAGTAAGGATATGGCCCTATATTAAAGCTTTTTATATCTGGACTAAACATTTTTTCAGTATGCATAGATTTAGTAACTGTATTTGGTACAGTTTGCCCTTTTAGTATAGAACCAAATGGTACGCACATATATGGACCTAATTTTCTAGGTTTTAATTGATATGGTGGCATACCATTAGTTTTACATATTTTATTTACCAGTGTTTGATATAAGATATTTCTATCAAAGGACAATATTAATTGCCCGGGATATAGTTTTGTAAGTGCTTTTTGTAGTCGTTTTCTTGAGCGAATAATAGATTTTTTAACATTTAAATTACTTTTAAAAGGCTCCTTGATTATAGTTTCGATGTCTAGGTTTAATGTACAAGGATTACTCATATCTACTACATAAACAGGATTAGTATTAGCGTCATAAGGTAACTTAATAAAGCCTTGAAGCTCTAATATTTCATAAAGGAATTTTGATGAATAGCTGTTAATTTTGTTTTTAAATATAGCATAAGTGTAGTCTTTTGCAATACAAAAAGATAATGTCTCAGTAAGAATTATTTGCTCTAAATTTTCAAAAGCTGATTTTGGATTTATATATATACCGTCTAATACAACTATTCTTCCTATTGCATTTTCCCTTATATACTCTGATATATTGTTATTTTTAAATTCGTTGAATAGCATACTTGAGCGTATCCAATGAAAAGCAGAAAAACCTAGAATATGACCATTATCAATATCTCTTAGTATTGTAAATCTTGCACTTAGTTTTTTCTTTATATCCCTCAAGGTATTAAATATACTTTTACTTCCATTAAATATAGTTGTTACGATTTCTTCTAATACAATATCATCTATGTCATCTAATATCTCAATATTTACAGGATTTGTTTGCAATAAAGTCTTATATTGAGGCTCTCTTCTATATAGACCGTATTCATAGATATATTTTTGAGCTAGCGGGTCTATAAGTTTTGATATATCTCTATTTTCATCGATATAGTTTCTTATTTGTGTTGAGCTTATATCTTCATACTGTGGAGGTAATGAAAGTTTTATTATTTTTTTATTAATGTTTTTAAGTGCACTTTCCAATCTTTTATCATCATCTTCAGAAGAGAAAGAACTTCTTCTAGTGAAGATGATATGGGGAAAGTTGTGTATAGAATACTCTTGCGATTCAATTCTATATGCTGATGCATTTAGTACAACGTCACTTCCAACTACTATATATACCTCTGAGTTTTTAAAACTACTTTTTAGTTTCTTTAAGTTAGTTGGATTAGCTATGTTTACAGGTAAATCATCTGGGAATAAATATATGTTTAATTCATCTGAAATTGACATATTAATTATATTTCGTCTTAAAATATGGGGTTGAGTTTTCTTTGACCATGAGAATTCATCTACTGCTAAATATACTTCAAATCCCAAGTCCCTTATTTCTTTAGCTATTTCTTTATGACTTAATGAAAATGGGTCAAAAGTACCTGGGAAAAATGCTATCCTTTTATTTTCATTAAAAACTATATTTCCATTAAAGAAAACATAATCAGATATAAACCTGTATATATGATTTAAAGATGCCGAGTTATTTAAGAATACTAGTTCATTTTCTTCTTTTTTAGTAAGCAAGGTAAGTATTTTTTTTGCTATGAGCTTAAATATCTTATTTTTTTGCTCTAAATTCAATTCTTTTGAGCCAAATATTCCTTTACCTATAACCATGAAAGCTTCTTGTTTAATTTGGTCATCATAGTTAGCTAATCCGTTTAATAAAATACCTAGCATTCTAGATAATCGATTATTATATATTTCTTCGTTTTCAGCAAAGAAATTTGTATACTTTGGATAATTTTCAATGGCTATACCTATTGTTCTAAGAAGTAAAATTATTATTTGCTTATTGGCTTGCTTAGTTTTTTCGCTAAAGTCGTCAATTAGCTCATCGAGTTCAATAGGATGTAAGAATAACATAATTTGACCTAAATATTTTGGTATATATTGAGTAAACTGATAGCCTTCTATTTCTAGACCACGCAATAATTCTACAGTTACATCATTTCTTTGGTCTAAAGATAAAAATGGGAATATTTTTAGTAAAGCCTCACCGGCATGGTTTCTAACATTTTCAATAGCACTAACCTTTATTAGATTACAAAAATGCATTGCTGCATGTAAGCCCTTGTTTTTAGGGTCTTCTATAACTTGTTCTAATAAAAGCTCTATATGAATTTTTTTACTAATCCATGTGGTAGCACTTTTAAGATTTTTAAGGAATATATCAGCCATCTTTTTATTGTCCTCTTTATAAAAGTTTTCATATTTAATTAAGATATCCTTACTTAATGATAATTTTCTAGCTATTTTAAATTTCAAGAAGTTTTCTGCTACTACATCAGAAGATTCAATATCTTTATTTAGATATTCCTTTAACTGGTTTATAAATTTACAGTCTTTATCAATACGGAAAAGTAGATAATATATTCTGTCTAAGGCTGATAATCTTATTTCTGTATTTTTGCTTTCAAGCATTTTAAATATAAAGTTATATAGTTTATCCATTGATTCTTCATTAAAGCTAGTAAAAGGAATATATCTTACTGCTTGAAGTAAATAAAATTTAGTCTTATCGTCCCCATCAATACCTTTTTCATAATATTTAAGTAATACATTTCTATATTGTTTTCTTTGTTGTGGTTCACAATTAGAGAATAAAGAATATATCATTATTCTAAGGCTGTAACCTATCCATTCTCTATGAATGTCTATAATTTTGTGGTCAGGATATAGGAAAAGTTGTATATATTTATTTAATAGCTCACAGCTAGTTATTTCAGGTGGTTCAAGGGTTACATCCTCTGGAACTTCTTTTCTATATTCTTCATCAAAAATAGCTATTAAAGTTCCTATAAGTTCAGCTGCTTGTTTTCTTATATCTTCCTCTGGGTGGATAAGTAGCTCATAAAGGAAATTTAGAGTTATTAGCTTTTGTTTTTGAGTTAAGTAAGTAGAGTATTCCTCAAAAATATTTAAATAACCTCTAAGTTTTTTCCAATCACTTTCACTACGTGCAAGCTCTAGTATACTACTTAGAGAAGACTCACTTCTAAGCTTGTGCATAAGATGAATATTGTGTTCAACTGATAGATATTTAATATTTTCAATTACTTCTTGTGCTTGCATAAGAGCATAGTGTTGTTTAGGTTGTTCAACATAGTGTTTTCTTTCAAAGGTAACATCTATACCTAAATTAATCATATAATTTTCAAAGTCCTTTAGTTTAGCATATACTCTTCTGTATCTTTTCTCTTTTGCTTCATCAACATTGTCTAATTTATTTAGCACTATATCAAAGGCTTCTTTTAGCGTGAAAATATGCATTTGTCTATTACCAGTTTCAGTTCTACGATTTTTAACTCTAAAGTCACAGTATATTAAAATTAAAGACTCTAAAGGAAGGTTTTCAAGCTCTAAGTCCCAAGTAGAGTGATTTACTGCAATGTGTCCAATGTATGGTATGTTGTGTTTTTTAAACCAAACATCAGTATAGTAATAGTGCAGATAAGGTACTCTTTTTAGTTCTGGGCCCTTACACCCGTATTTACCTATATCGTGTCCAGCTGCTGCTCCTGAAACTCTACCTAAATCTACAGGGAGTCCAGCTTGATATAACTGCCTACCTATATGCATTGCTAGATAATGTACACCACTTATATGGTCAATAGTATTATGCTTGGTGATTTCTTTACTAAGCTTCATCATTTCATATACATAGTCGTCATAAAATGCTTTTTTGAATTTTCTATATTCTGTTGGATTTTTAAGGCTTTTTTCTTCTTTTTTGCTTAAAAACTCTAAAGGAAAAGCCCCTTCTTTATTTTCTAGAATATAATTATTTTCAAATTCAGAGAAAGCTCTTAAAATTTGTAAGTAAAATAAAGTAGCTGTTTCTAGTTTTTTATTTAGTTCTATTGTTACTGCATGGGTAAAAGACTTATGAAGTGTGTATTGGAAAATGTAATTAAGCCAATCTTTCGGTGGTGAATCATTATTTAGTTCATTTATCATATCTTTACATAATTCTAATATACTTTTACAGCTGTAATCATTGTTTTGTACTAGGTTATCTAGTTTTAATCTAAATTCATTACTATTGACAAAGGTTTTTATTTTTTTCTTTGTTACAGATGTATTTTCTAAAAATTTTGAGTCTAATAAATAAGTAAGTATTTTATTATATATCTTTGTTGAAAATTGCTTTTTCATTTAATACCTCCTTATGTTATACAAACGAGGAATACCTTTTCTCTAATTGTAACACTTGGTATAACTTGAGTAAAGATTTCTTTAAAGTATGTTTTAAATAAATAAGACATAATATACATTTAACTAACATTTTTTTGACTCTTGTCTCATATATTTAGTTGACACATATTATTTTAATGAGGTGTTGACTTATATATGAGAGGATTAAAAGTTAGAATTTTTCATGTTACTGTAGCTACTTATTTAACATTTGCAGTGTTAACAGGGATTAGGATACCAGTGAGAAATATTAATGATAATATACATTATGCAAATATCGATTATCCTGTAAACGAAATAATGAAAATTAAGTTAACAAAATACAAGGATATTGCTGATTCAGTTAAAACAACAAAAGAACTTAAGATTAACTATAATCAAATAGACAAAGAAACTTTAAATAAAATTGAATACAGTACATTAAAATATGAAGAGTTTCCAACTGATGAAAAGATTGAGTTTAAAATACCTAAAGAATATTCTAAAGTGAAGGGAGTTACATGCTTTAGGGGGAACAACTATAGAAATACAGCTTCCTATGGAACTGCTGATATTAAAGAGAAAAGGTTAGAAATAGTATGGGATATTGGTATAGGTAGCATAGATAGGTGGACTGGAGTGGGTTGGAATGGTCAGCCAGCTATTATTCAGTGGCCTAAAGAACATGTTAATAGGATGAATATTAAGTCTAGTAAGAAAAATAATAGAAACTTAAAAGAGGTAATATATGGAGCACTTGATGGTAAAGTATATTTTATAGATTTAGAGGATGGTACTTATACAAGAAATCCTATACAAATACCCGGACCTATAAAGGGGAGCGTTACAGTAGACACTAGAGGAATCCCACTTTTATATGTAGGACAGGGGATAAATAAGGTAAATGGTAGATGGGTAAAAACAGGATATAGGATATTTAATCTTATAGACCAAACAAAGCTTTTCTTTATAAACGGGATTGATACTTTTGCATACAGAGGATGGCCTGCTTTTGACTCTACAGCATTAATCGATAAGGATACGGACACGTTACTCATATGTGGTGAAAATGGTTTATTCTATAGAGTGAAGCTTAATACCCAATATGATGAAAATATATTAAGTATAGAGCCAGAAATTATGAAGTATAGGTATAGGATAGCAGGGAATAGGTATCAGGGTATAGAAAATTCAGTAGCAGTATATAAGAATTTAGCTTTCTTTGCCGATAATGGAGGATGGCTTCAATGCTTGGATATAAATACATTTGAGCCTATATGGATAAGAAAGGTGACAGATGATACAGATAGCACTATAGTCTTAGAAGAGGAACAGGATATAGTAGCTTTATATACAGCATGTGAAGTAGATAAGCAGGGAAGTATTGGGTACAGTTATGTTAGAAAGATTGATGCTTTATCTGGAAAACTGATATGGGAAAAGAAATATAAGTGTCATTCTATAATAGGGAACCATCCTAATAATGGAGGTGTATTAGCTACACCAGTGGTTGGTAAAGGGAATATAAAGGATATTATAGTGTTTAATATAGCGAGATATGGAGGATTGAATAATGGAGTATTAGTTGCATTAAATAAAGATAGTGGAGAGGAAGTATGGAGAATCAATTTAAAAAACTATTCGTGGAGCTCTCCAGTTGCAATTTATACAGATAAAGGAGAAGGATATATAGTCTTTTGTGATTCAGCAGGATATATGTATTTGATTAATGGTAAAGAAGGGGAAATATTACATAAAATCGATTTAGGAGCTAATGTTGAAGGTTCACCTGCAGTTTTTGAAAATATGATTGTAGTAGGTACAAGGGGACAGAAAATATATGGAATAAGGATAAACTAAAAAGGTAGCTGTGCTACCTTTTTACACCTAATATTCAAAAGTAATCTTGTTCTTTAATATAAATAACAGAAAGGAACTATAAAGCTACTTACAACTAACAACTAATTACTAACAAATAAATTGAATAAGTGAATTTGTTATTAATATGAGTAACAATACTAAGAGCTAAGAACTAGGAGCAGAGAGTTGATAACTTTACTGTCTACGTTTATCTTTAGGTCTTAAAAATCTAGGTCTCATTTTATCTAGGTTAATATCACTTAGGAAGAAATTTTTTAAGTCTCTTAGATTAATAGGAGCTATTGGTGCACTATATGCAACACCAAAGCTATATAGAGAAAGTATGTTTATTGTAATAAACGTAAGTCCCATAACAAAACCGAATAAACCAAAAGTTCCAGTAATGAAAAGCAATAGGAATTTAAAAATACGAATAGGGTTTATAAGGGTATAATCAGGTGCTGCAAAAGATGACATAGTAGATAATGCTATGATGATTATAGATAGTTGCAAAATACAAAATTAAACTTATCCACAGAAAATTAGTAAAAAAAATA
>NZ_ARZA01000013.1 GCF_000387765.1 Caldisalinibacter kiritimatiensis | reverse complement strand
TCCTAAATATCTGTATTCCCCATCTCTTTCGTCATTTTCACCTTCAATCCTTTTAACATCTTTTGGTGAACCATATACTATCATTCCTCTTTCTTGATATAACTGAAAATTGGGTGTCAAACCATGTCTTTCCGAAGGGGGAAATCCTGCTTTTTGTACCATATCTTCAAATTCAGCTTGATTACTTGGATATGATGTAGCATATACTTTGTTGTTTAATATATTTGGAAGAAACACACTTATCATATTAGAAAATACCATTACCAATATAATTATTAAGGATACTATTTTCTTTATATTATTTTTTACAAGGTGTTTTTTCATGCATCCTTTTCCTCCTTTATCAATACAAATCGATTAGAGAAATTTCTCTAATCGGTTATATAATACATAACTAAAAATTTTATATTACATTACTTAACAGTAAAATATAGATTTATATCTGGTTCAGATAAAATTGGGTGATTCATATAATCAACTTGTATATTACCAAATGTTTTTGTTTCACATACTCCTTTTAAAGCACCATCACCTTTTTCTCTCTTTTCAAGGAGTTTTTCTACTGCATAATCTGTTATATCCTTTCCTACTTCCCCGAATAAAGCTACAAGTGATTTTTCTAATTTTTCCCTATACTCTACTTCAACAAAACCATTTTCTAAAGTTCCATCAAATAATTGGCCTAAACTTAATCGAATTGTAGCTTTTGAAGATAGTTTTTCATCATATATACTTGGATTTTTATATTCCTTTTCAGCGAAAGAAAATCTAAACATATAAAGACCAATATTAGTTTGAAGTTTATTTTGTGCAAATCCTATTATAACAGCAGGAACTTCATCATCTTCAAAATATCTCACTTTAACATAATTTTCTTTGTATGGATTTTCTACTAAAGCACTAGCCACTTTAATAACTTTTTC
>NZ_ARZA01000012.1 GCF_000387765.1 Caldisalinibacter kiritimatiensis | reverse complement strand
GGTAGAGCAACTGACTTGTAATCAGTAGGTTGGGGGTTCAAGTCCCTTCGCCAGCTCCATAGTTAAACCCTAGGCTATACAACCTAGGGTTTTTTCTATATCCTTTCTGATGCTCTCCTAAGACCTAAGAGCTGACTAAAAGGCTACTAACTACTAACAACGAACTACTAACTAACAAATCGACGAAGTCTACTTTTTTATGCCTCCCATCTTAAATCAGGGCCATAGAACTTAAGTACTGTAAACTTACTAAAAATTCTAGAGAATATTCTATCGGTGTATATATTAGCAATTTCCATAGGAGAAAGATTTGTAGATATGATTGTTTTTTTACCTTTTATCAATCTGGAGTTTACTATATTAAATATTTCTGTATTAGTAAATGAATTTGTCAACTCAGTGCCTAAATCATCTATGATTAACAGGTCGCAATCAAATAACAAATCGTATTCAGATTTTGTATTATCTGAATTATTTCTATTGAATTTATGCTCTCCTATGATTTCGAGTATCTTGAAAGCTGTTTGATATATTACTATCTTACCTTTATCTAGTAAGGCTTTTGCTATACAGTTACACATAAAAGTTTTACCTAGTCCTGTAGAGCCATAAAACAATAGATTTTCTTCGTTACTATTATTAAAATTAATTACGAAACCTTCAGCAACATTTAATATTTGCATCATATTTTGCCTTGGAGTAAGCTCTTCATTTTCAAATGGTTCATTAGGAAATATGTTTATATTGAAGGTTTGAAAGTTTTCTTTACTAAGAACATGTCCTAAATTTGACATCTCATATGCTCTGTTTATAAGTTCTTGCTTTAAGCAACTACACTTATTCCCATTCTCAAGAAATCCTGTGTCTTTGCATTTATTACATTCATAGTTAATATCAAGATATTCCAAAGGTATATTATTTTCAGTCATTAAGATAGCTTTTTCACGTTTTAGTTCTTCCATTTTAGCTTTAATTTTTTCTACATTTTCTTTATATGTATTAGGATTTAATAAGATTTGTTTGGATATAAGTAATCCTGTTTTTGAAATTTCTTCATCAATTTCTTTTATTCTAGGAACTTTAGTATATACTTCTTTTTGTCTTTGTTTTTGTTCCTGTATTGCTTTATCACGTTTTTTTTCATATGTTCTTAGAATTTCTCTAATTATTTTTTCATTCATAATAAATCCTCCTTATAAAGGAAGGTATTGACTTGCTATTAGATTAAGAATTTGAATTTCTTTTCCTTACTATTTTTTCTAGTTCTTCGGCTGTATACTTAGAAGTTCTTTGATCGAAATTATGAAACTTAGTTCTCACCTTTGTACTTTTTTCATTTCGAGTATATTTGGGCTTAGACCTGCTTTTATCCTTTTCTTCTATTTCATCTACTGTTTTTATGCCTTTTTCAAACCATGATTTTAGTATACCATTTATATAGTTTATATTAGGATTTGACGTTTTTTTAGTATTTTCACATGCTTTAAGCACTATATCCATTGTAAACTTCCATTTATTAAACCAAACGTCTATTGCCTTCATTTCAGCTTCACTAGCAGGCCTATAAAAGCCTAAGGCCTTCATTACCCTTTCGTATCTATAAAACTTTTCATCCTGTTTTTTGAAGTATTCGTCTAATGCTTTAAGATTAGTTATATTCATATCGTACCAGTTTCTGATAATACCTTCCACATAACTAGCATTTTTCTTATTTTTCTTTTCTACTGAATAAGCGTAAGCCCTTACAATTACATCAGAGGTCATATTATAGTTATACATCCATTCCAGGATTTTTTTCTTTTCATTTGGTACTAAAGGTCTTCGTATAATATCACTAATAGATTTAAACATTTTTTGAATACTAGGAACTTTATTTGCTTCAACTAAATCCTCAACAGAACAAGTATATGTATTGTTTTGTTCTATATTATTAACTGGATTATTTTCATCTTTATTGTTTATAGGTTTAAAATTATTCTTTATGTATAGCTGTTTTAAGTTAAGAAATTCAACTGTATAATCGTAATCATTTTCGCTATTTTTTTTATGTTTTTTTATAATACCTTTTTCTTCCCAGAAGTCCCATGCTTCTAATACATCAGATAAAGGTATATTTAAATGCTTCGATATGGTTTCGTTATTTACCTCTATATTATCGTCTTTATCATTAGCGTATTTATAACCTAAAAGATATACTTTTACATATGTACCATTGGCCATAGGCATAAAATCATTTATAAATATATTTTCTATGGAAGTATCCCCTAGGTCTATTTCTGTAGTTTCCTTAACAAAACTCAATATTCTCACCTTCCAAAGTATAGGGTTAAAATCATTATATCATACATTTTATATCATAATATAATATTAACTTAAGTTATATTTTCAATAGCTACAAATATATTAATACTATATATGAAATAAAAGATATTAAGAAATCAATATATAAATTATATCAAAAGAGTGAGGGGTTTATAAATGTATAAAATTTTAAAAAAAATGTTATTAAAAACAATTTGTTTATTATTAGTAACATTTCTACCACTGTGTGTATATATTTACACTAGAGAGCATAGCCAATATATATTTAATATAAACTCATCCGGGCAAATAAACAAATATATCATTAGAGCAGAATTTAACCCTGTGGATAAAGAGATATATTTAAATCAAGAAATTATTTTTACTAATAATATAAAAAGACAGCTCAAAAAAATCTATTTCTATTTATATCCCAATTCTTTCCAATACAGAGATTATCATACCTTTCACCAATCTCAAATGTCTGAAATATATCCTAATGGCTTTAATCCCGGTTACATAGATATTAATAGTGTAAAAGTAGATGAGGGAAACTGTGATTATAAAATAATTGGAAAAGATAAAACTATACTCATGGTATCTTTAAATAAACCTATAGATATAAACGAAAAAATAATTATCGACGTTGAAGGTAATGTTAAAATACCTAATCGCAAAGGTAGATTTGGGTTTATTGAAGATACTTACAGCGTGACTAATTGGCATCCTACACTTGCAATGTATAATCAGAAGGGTTGGCATCTAGACTTTTCTACTAAAGTAGAAAAATCTTTTTATAGTGATGTTAGTAACTATCATGTTGAATTAATTACTCCAAAGGATTATATACCAAAAGTAACAGGTAGTATTGTTAAGAAGGTAAAATTAGAGGATAAAGTTTGTTATCATATCGACGGCTTTAATTTAAAAGATTTTCCTATAGTTATCAGTAAAAGTTTAAAGAATAATGGTAGAGAATAAATCAATAAGAATAAAATTAAAAACTTAGAATAAAATATAACATAGACATGCAGTAGTATTTAGGAATTTATTGTTGCATGGTATGCTAATTATGGTATAATTTAGATGGGCAAATGTTACAAACGTGTTAAAAGTATATTACAGGAATATTTCTAGTGGAAATGTTTACATATGGCTAAATTGAAAGGGGCTTTAATAATGAGTGGGCCAAGTCTTGATGATATTAAATTGTTAGTCGCTAGGACAATTAAAAGAATGAGAATGAAACAGTTTCAACCGAAAACGTTAATAATATTGGCATTAATAGTAGCTTTAACAGGTTTTATTTTTTATCAAGGCAAAAAAAGTATAGAGCATGAAATAAATACTCGAGCATTTAAAGTAATAATTGATGACAAAGAGATAGGTATTGTAAGAGATAAAAGTCAAGTTAATGAAATAATTAAAAGGTTGCAAACAGAATTGAAAAATGATTATAATATGGAAGTTGCTATACACTGTAATACTGAGTACGAAAGCACCCATGCAGAAGACAATGAATTGACTTCTATTGATGACCTTAAGAGAAATATAAAATCAGAATTAGATTATAATGTAGTGGGTTATGGAATACAGGTCGATGGCAAGATTTTAGCATGGTTAAAGACAGAAAAAGAAGCTAAAGAGGTCCTACAGAAGCTAAAAGAGCCTTATTTAAATAAAAAAGACGAAAACCGGAAAATAGAAGAGATAAAGTTTGTTGAAAATGTAAAAATAGTTAAAGAAGAAACTGTTTTATCTAACATAGAAGACCCCAAAAAAGTGGTAGATGTGTTACGTAGAGGTACTGATGAAGAAAGAATACATACTGTACAAGAAGGAGAAAGTTTTTGGACCATATCTAGGAAGTATAATCTTACAGATGAAGATTTAGTAAAAGCAAATCCTGATAAAGACCCTACACTTATACATCCAGGAGATGAATTGAGTCTTATAGTTCCTAAACCATTTATTAGCGTTGTTACAGTTGAAAAAGTTAAATACGAAAGAAGTGTAAAGTATGATACTAAGTATGAGTATACCTCTAGTATGTATAGCGATGAGTACAAAGTAAAGAGAAGAGGAGTTCTTGGTAAAAGTGTAGTTGTAGCTGAAGTAGAAAAGCACAATGGTATAGAGGTTAATAGAGAAGTAATAGAAGAGACTTTAATATCAGAGCCAAAAACTCAGATAGTTGTAAAAGGAACTAAGGACCCGCCTCCTAAAAAAGGAACAGGTGTATTTATTAATCCGTTACCAACAGGAATTCTTACTTCGAGATTTGGACCTAGATGGGGAAGTATGCACTATGGTATTGATTTAGCTGCTAGAACTGGAACGCCAATTAAAGCAGCAGATGGTGGAGTAGTAACTTATGCTGGATGGAAAGGGAACTATGGTTATCTAGTAGAAATAGATCATGGTGGAGGATTTAGTACAAGATATGGGCACTGTAGTAAGATATATGTAAGGGTTGGACAAAAAGTTTATAAAGGTAAAACTATAGCAGCTGTTGGTAACACAGGAAGAAGTACAGGTCCGCACGTTCATTTTGAAGTGCGAAAATATGATAAACCTGTAAATCCATCGAATTATATAGGTAGAAAATATAGATAGACTCAGGAATATTCCTGAGTCTTTTTTATTATATATAAGAAAGTATATTTATTATATAGCTTTTAATTAAGTTAAATACAGGTTTGAAAGGTAGAAAAAAAATGTTTATAGAATTATTATCGAAAAGCGAAAGGCGAACAGCGAATAGCCTAATT
>NZ_ARZA01000011.1 GCF_000387765.1 Caldisalinibacter kiritimatiensis | reverse complement strand
CGAACCCCCGACACACGGATTAGAAGTCCGTTGCTCTATCCAGCTGAGCTATAGGCGCATGTACTGACTTCGTCAGAATTGAAAATTTAAAATTGAAAATCAGATACTATTTATTTTCCAAAATCACAATGATTATTATTTTGAATATTATTTTATATTTTACATTTCACTGCCACAGCAGCGTTTTTGTGGAGCGGGTGAAGGGAATCGAACCCTCGCAACTGGCTTGGAAGGCCAGGGCTCTACCACTGAGCTACACCCGCATGCTTGGTGGAGGGGGCAGGATTCGAACCTGCGAAGGCTGTGCCAGCGGATTTACAGTCCGCCC
>NZ_ARZA01000010.1 GCF_000387765.1 Caldisalinibacter kiritimatiensis | reverse complement strand
CTAATACTCCATTATGATATGGATCCTCTTTTAATTTATCATATCCACATATAGGACATATATATTTTTCGTTCAAAACATACACCTCCAATGGAATTCTTAATTCAAATCATTCTATCTTATATTTATCCGCAATAATTTTTGTATCTCTTATATTAAGACCACATTTCCTGGCTATATCTTCATAAATATTTAATCCATTGCTGTCTGCAAAAAACATAGGAAAAGATAAATCAAAATTGCCGCAAATACTCACAGGAACTTGTATGAAATGAAAGGATAAGCAATGGTTATAAATATCTAAAAATCCATGAGTATATTTCTCAAAGCAACCTTTTATTTCTTCA
>NZ_ARZA01000009.1 GCF_000387765.1 Caldisalinibacter kiritimatiensis | reverse complement strand
CCATTCAGTGCTCTACCCCCACATCACTAACTTGAGGCTAGCCCTAAAGCTATTTCGGGGAGAACCAGCTATATCCGAGTTCGATTGGAATTTCACCGCTACCCACAAGTCATCCGATGGTTTTTTAACACCAAACGGTTCGGGCCTCCACGGAATTTTACTTCCGCTTCACCCTGCCCATGGGTAGGTCACCCGGTTTCGGGTCTACGCCATGCAACTAAACGCCCGTTTAAGACTCGGTTTCCCTGCGGCTCCAGACCTAAAGTCCTTAACCT
>NZ_ARZA01000008.1 GCF_000387765.1 Caldisalinibacter kiritimatiensis | reverse complement strand
CTTTTTTTAATAATCATCAAAAGAATTTGAATTTTAATGATGTAACTAATGAGATTATTAATTTTGTTAGTAAATATCCTAACAGTAGATATAAACTAGCAATTGGAAGTGATTCTCAAGTTAAGGTTGGCTATACAGTTTATATATCTGCAATTATAATACATCGAATTGGAAAGGGAGCTAAAGGTTTTGTTACAAAAAAAATAGTACCTAGAGAGATTAATAACTTAAGAGAAAAAATTTTTATTGAGGCTTCTATGACCCACAAAATAGCATCTATGTTTACTTTAGATTTTTTTGAAGATGTAATGGATATAATTATACCAAATATTAAAAAAGGTGCAGATTTCAAATATGAAATACATGTGGATATAGGTAATAATGGAGAAACAAGAAAGTATATTAAAGAAGTAGCAGGATATTTTGCAGGACTTGGATTTGAAACTAAAATAAAACCAGAAGCTTATGCAGCTTCGTCCTATGCAAATAAATATACAAAATAGAGTGACAGGTTTAAGTCTGTCACTATTTTTATTTTATAACAATTTAAAATACCTATTACTATTTAGCAATATATAAGCACATTGAAATGTTTAAAGGCGATAGAAAGGGATATTTAACATAAGCATAGAATATATAAAAAAGGTTATATACTGTAAAAAGCTATTTAAAGGGTTAAGGGGAGTGGTAAAATGATATGTTTAATATGTGGAATGAAAGTGACTTCAAGGAGTTTTGATTTTAATAAATACTCATTTATCGAAAAAAATACAGAACAAGAGATAATAAATTGTCCATTTTGTGGAGTAAGTAAGGTTTATTTGGATAATCAAAAGAATGTATATAATGTAGAAAAAAGTTTGCTAGATAAACAGACAATTAAAATATTAGATAATGCAATGAAATTAGAAGTGTATAATGGAGAATTTTATGAAGAAGCTAGCAAGCTAGCTAAATCTGAAAGTTTAAAAAAGATGTTTAAAGATTTAAGTAACATAGAGTTTATGCACGCTAAAGTCCATAAAAGATTAGGAGGTTTTAGTGAATTACCTAAACTACATAAACCAGATTATACTAGGCATAATACCGATAAGTTACTACTTGAGGAAGCAAATAAACGCGAAGAACACGCCGTTTTATTTTATATGAGAAATATGAGTAAAGTGTCAAGTGAAATAGTTAAAAAGGTTTTTAAGGCATTGTCTGAGGTAGAAAAACAACATATTGATTTAACAAATAAATAATGTTTATAAAAAGAGTTTATAATAGCTAAAAATGCTCTTTTCTAAATCATAATTAATTTTGAGGTTAGAAAAGAGCATTTTTAGTTTAAATATATGTAATTCTACATAATCAAATTAAAATTTTATAACTTCATTTCTTTAATGTCATCATCAATAATCAATTCAGCCTCAGTGTTACTTATAACTTCTTCAATACTTACATTAGGTGCAATTTCTTTTAATATTAAACCTTCATCTGACACTTCAATAACTGCTTTATCTGTAACTATAAGGTTAACTACATTAGCTGCTGATAGAGGAAGCGTACATTTTTTTAGTATCTTAGGATTACCTTTTTTATCTGTATGAGACATAGCAACTATGACTTTTTTAGCACCAACAAGCAAATCCATAGCGCCACCCATACCAGGTACAAATTTATTAGGTATCTTCCAATTGGCTATATTACCTTCTTGGTCCACCTCTAAAGCTCCTAATACAGTCGCATCTACATGACCTCCTCTTATAATAGAGAAAGAAAAGGATAAATCGAAAGCTGATGCACCTGGAAGCATTGTAATAGGTTCTCCACCTGCATTAGCTAAATCTTGGTCAGCTTCATCCTTACTTGGTTTTGGTCCAAATAATAATCCTCCATTTTCAGTTTGTAAAATAACATTTATCCCCTCAGGTATATAATTAGCAGATGCAGTAGGAATTCCAAATCCAAGATTTACAACCATACCATCTTTGAATTCCTTAGCTACCCTTTTAGCTATTAATTCTCTACTATTCATATTGTAATCCCCCTTCATTTAAAGCCTTTTTAGCTCGTTGCAGAACTCTACAACTCGCATAAATACTGCATTTTATTTATTTAAAT
>NZ_ARZA01000007.1 GCF_000387765.1 Caldisalinibacter kiritimatiensis | reverse complement strand
GCTATTTTTTTTACTAATTTTCTGTGGATAAGTTTAATTTTGTATTTTGCAACTATCTAAGAATGGAATTCCCTGTGAAGTAAATACTATACCATTTGCTAATACTGAACGTCTTACTCCTACATTTTCTAGTATATTTTCTTCAGTAACTGTTTCATATGGGTCAGAATTTTCGTTAAGTGGATTATCTAAGTCTGCCATAATATCATCCCATAAATTTAAATTATCGTGGGATGTAGTATAGTTTATAGTTTCAGTAGGAGCATTGGTAAAATCATCTATTGAGCCCATAACTCCTGTAACTATTCTATCTTCAACTCCTGACTTACCAGTAGCAAAACCTAAGTCCTTACCGTTTAAATTACCACTTGAAGCACGAATTGCATTTCTGAAGTTATCATTAAATACTGCAAATTCTTTATCCTTTTGTTGGCCTTTTATAGTCATTAAAGCTTGAGAAAGTGGTGTGCTTCCCCCAGTCCATGGTTCACCGTATATTAGTATTGTTGGGTCAATTTCTTCCTGTAACTCTCTAGTCAATTGCTCCATTGTATCTATGTCAATTAATCCCATTAAATCAAATCTAAAGCCATCTACATTATATTCAGTAGCCCAATATTTTACTGAATCCTTTATATATTTTCTAACCATTGGTCTTTCAGATGCTATTTCATTTCCACAGCCTGAACCATTTGTAAATTTACCTGTATCGTCTGTACGATAGTAATATCCAGGTACTATCTTGTTAAATGGTCCATTTTTTATTTCGTAGGTATGGTTATATACTACGTCCATTATTACTCTAATTCCCTTTTGATGTAATGCTTCAACCATTTCTTTAAACTCTGTAATTCTAGCTATAGGGTTAGTAGGGTCTGTTGAATATGAACCCTCTGGAACATTGTAATTTTGTGGGTCATATCCCCAATTGAATTTCGGTTCATCTGAATTAGGGTCATCCACTTTAAGCTCATTTACAGTCTTGAAATCATAGGATGGTAATAGATGTACATGGGTTACCCCCAATTCTTCTAAGCTATCTATACCAGTCTTAACTCCATTATAGGTTGTTCCCGTTTCAGTAAAGGCTTTAAATTTACCTTTATTTGTCATTCCTGAATTTTCATCTATTGAAAAATCTCTAACATGTATTTCATATATTACTGCATCTGTTGGATTTATCATAGGTGGCTTATATGTTGGATTCCAGTTAGCAGGATCAGTCTTTTCAAGGTCGACTATTGCAGTTCTTTGTCCATTAGCTGAAACTGCTCTAGCATATGGGTCTACTGCATAATTAACTGTCCCATCGGCAAATTCAACCTTATACATATAATATTTGCCTTCTAGATTTTCATTAACTGTAAGACTCCATACCCCTCTATCTCCTTTATTCATCTCTATTTCTCTTCCACCAGTGTGGTCTAGAACTAACCCTTGTTCGTTATATGTTCCTGAGTCATCATAAAGTGCCACGCTTACTTTAGTAGCAGTAGGAGCCCAAACCTTAAATGTACTTTCTGAAGGTGTAAAGTTAAGTCCTAAGTCATCTCCATTATAGTAGAATTTATTGTCATTTAATATATTTCTCATTGTAACTTTTCCACTACTAAAACTATTAGAGCTTACTTCGTATAATTTAGTTACATCTATCTCATTAGGATTTTCTACGGTTAATTTAACCTTTGTTGTATCTAATTTCTGAACAGTTACTGGTATTTCTTTATTTCCATCTGTAACGTCTATTAACTTAAAGAATTCAACATCTTCATCCTTTATTTCATGGGTTGTTTTTACATATATTTCAGATAAAGAATCCATCATTGCAGCTAATACTCTCTTTGATGTATCAGCATCTTCTCTATTATAATATACATTCTCATCCCCTTGAATAATCCAGACTTCAACAGAATCTTGCCCATCTGGTACTTCTATTACTCTATCCATCTCTTGCTGTGACCAGTCTCCAGGTCTTGTGATTACATTTATCTTGTTAGATGTAAACTTATAAGTAGCTATTGCAAAATTATCATCTGTTAAATCAGTAAAATCATATTCTGCACCATCTTTACCATCAATCCAAATCCACATATCCCAATCCCTTTGTTTTCCATCATATCTGAAATAGTTAATGGTATATGTGTACATCTTTTCAAGGATAGTAAATTCGTGTTCTGTCTTGTAACCTTCATAAGTTGCTATAACTGTAATCTTTTCATTTGCAGGTGCATCTTTTGTAATAGTTAAAGTCTCTCCTTCAAGGGTAACTCCTTGTTTCGATTCTAATAATGACCATGTTGGATTAATATCTGTTTCTTGTTCATCTTCAGTAAGTAATTTTGCAGAAAGATTTACAGTATCCCCCAGCTCAACTTCTGTTGGTAAATCTAATAAAATACCTGGTACTACAAGCTTACTATCATCGCCATATCCACCTTGAATCGTCTTATCGTTTAATGGGTCTAATATCCAGTTGTCCCCATTAACCACAAGTTTATATGAATATATTCCTGGTTTAATTTCAACAGTAGTAGACCAAAGGTTATTTTCACCTTTTGTCATTTCTATTACATTATCTCCACTTGTTGCCCAACCATTAAAAGAACCTGCAACTAATACACTTTGAATTTCATCATTACCTATATAATTAAATGTTACTTGATTATTTTCTACAACAGGGCTTTCTATTATCTTTTCTACTATAGTAAGTTCCTTTGAAGCTGTAACCCCATTATATTTGGAAGATATGTTGAACTTTGTATCAACAGTAGCATCATTTGAAACAGTTACAACACCGTTATCTACTGTTACTTTTTCATTATCCGATGACCATGCTACTTTATTTGTTAAATCTACTTTTGTACCATCAGCTAAATATCTTATAGCACTTAAATTTAAAGTATCTCCAACTTGGACTTGAGTTGTTTTGCTTTCTATCTCAAGATAATGAATTGCTGAATTATTATCCACTTTAGGAGATTTATTTAATGGGTCAGTATAATCCCCTTCCCATCTTGGTACAGGAGAAAACTTATATTGTACAATTCCTCCAACATTGTTAATATCATCAGTAGTAAAGGTGTAAGAGAATAAATTTACCTTATTCCCATCTTGCTGATAGGTGCCTTCCAGTGTTAAAAGTTTAAATTCTCTCCAGCTAACAAAATTACCATTTATATATACTTGGTCATTTTCTGAAACTGTATAAACTGTTGCTGTTCCATCTCCGTTGAATGTTGGACTAGATATCTGTGGTAGTTCTGGTAATAAGGTAGGGTTATTTTCTGTAGAGAATGCAAAAGTAATTGTATCGTTTAATGTGTTAGTGTCTTTTCCTTTAACTGTACCCTGTGGTATGTTGACAGTGTATTGTGTATCATAGTCTAATGGACCTTCTAAATTTATAGTTAAAGTTGTATCACTATATACAACGTTATATACTGCATCGGTAACAGTTATGTTTTCAGCTGAAACTAAGCTAATTTCTTCATTAAATACTATGTCTATTTTATCAAGGTCTACATTAACGTCTACTGCTCCATTTTCAGGTGTAGTGCTTACCAGCTCAAGCCTTGCTGGTTCAGGAGCTCCTTCAACTATATAAGGATTTGTATAGGTTGATTGTACATTTACATTATCTCCACTTTCGTTCCAACTGTCGGCTATTTCATTGCCTTCTGTTTCTGGTATAACATCAAAGGCTCCATGCTCACCACTATTGTTTCCACTTAAAACTACTATAGCCTTTATTGAGTCACCATTTTTTAAACCTAGTAAGTCTAAAGGAATCTTACCTTCAAATCCCTTTGTTCTATCTACAGCAAACTCTGCTCCCTTTGAATCTCCCCAAGTAGCTAATATAGGAGTTCCTAAGTCTTCTGATGAATAAAGAGCTGCTCCATTAACCTCATTATCATTTTTAACCCTAAAGGTAATATGATATTGGGGTTTAAAGGCTGTCCCCTCAAAATTAAACTGTGCTTCCCAAGGGTTACCTGAGTTTTTAGAGTCTTCATCATTGATGTTTAAGGCAATGTCTATAAACATTCCAGGTTCTCCCCAATTTGGAACATTTACAGCATCTACCCAAAAGTACAAGTAATCTGAGTCATTAGTTAAATACAAGTCACCTAACTGGTATCCTGTAGGTACTCCATCAGGCTTAAATTCTGGAGTAGTTGATGTACCTAAAGGTGTCATACTTTCCCATACTGCATCCTTATTTCCATCGACTTCAATTGTATTGTCAGCAGCGTGCACAACTGCAGTCTGTGGAAATGTAAAAAACATACTAAAGACCATTAAAAAAGTCAATAGAATAGAAATAAGTCTTTTACCTTTGCTGTACAATAAAATCCCCCCTTTAAATTGTGCAAACGGTTGCATAACTAACAAAATAAAAACCGATGCTGAAAAATATCGATTTATGCAATCGTTTGCATTATTGTTTAAAAATTAAAGGCCTTTTATATATAGCCTTAAGGTGTTAAATATTGTATTTACATTTAATATAATACAGTTTCTCGTTATATTTGTCAATGGAGTTTTTGTATTTTTCTGAAAATTGTATTTGGATTATATAATAAAAAAAGTGGCATTAAATAAGCCACTCTACTTTACATCAAAATTAATTATTTTCTCTCTATAATCCTCTTTCATATCTCGTTGTAAATATGTGATAAACCTATTAATAAAAGCTGATGCTTCTGCCTTTGTCATGTATTCATTAGGATAAATATATCCTTCTGGCGTTCCATTTGCTATACCCACTTGGTCTGCCACATACACTGCTTTCTTTGCCCAAAGTGGTATCCTATCATCATCTTTAAATCTAGTATCAAAGGATGGATTTGGTGCTAATCTTTCAAGTCCTAAAGCTCTTATTACTATGGTTATAGCCTGTGCTCTTGTAAGGTTTCCTTCTGGAAGGAATTTATTATCTCCTACCCCATTCATTATTCCATTGTCCTTTATAGCTTTTATATATTGATAATTAGGATTGTCCTTTGTCACATCACTAAAAATATCTGGATATACTTCATCTTTTATAAATGACCTTCTTGAATGTGTATCCTCTTCTAATAAATCCATTGCATGAACTATCCACTTCGCAAAGTCTACCCTCTTCATATATAAGTCTGGACCAAAATATCTATTCGTCCCATCTACAACTTGTAGGGCTGCAAGTCTTTCTATATCATTTTCTGCCCAATGTCCTTTAATATCTTGTAATTTGGGTATATATAATTTCTTTTGCGTCGGTAAGGTCTCGAACCTTTCTGTGCCTTCTCCTATGTTATAGATTCCTTCCTTAACTTCATTGTCTTCAACATAGGGTAAATTATATTTATATTTCATTATAGTTTCATTTTGCTCTGTTAAAGTATATCCTCCAGCAAAGCTTGTCTGATATGGCAGATTTTTAAAGTACTCCATTCTCTTCGTTCTATTGAAGGAAACATCTATATCTGCATATCCATACCATTCAATCACACTATCATCATCTATTTGCTGACTATAACTTATATCTTTGTGTATCTTTTGAGTCTCGGTAGCACCCCAGTAGTGGTCATAACCATATATATTCCCTGATATGTCTACCTTTACTTCACCCTCATTATCATTTATTGAATAAACCTTAGAGCCTAGCCAATTTCCTAGATAATAGGTTACTACTGGTTGCTTATCATCTATTGTAGAGTTATGCATTTGATAATCGACAAGGGTATAGGTATTACTTTGTCCACCTAAGTTCACTACTATTTCTTCATCATAATCAAGAATATTGTTTACTTCACTTATCTGTGTTTCATGGGACTCATCATCTATAATCCTTTCAAGCTCTACCTCTCTTTCAAGGGTTACTGTCTCATCTTTATTAGAAAGTTCATATTCATATTCAAGCTTTTCGTCTCTTATCTTTAATTCAACTGTTCCTTCTAATAGAATTGGTTCTCCTGTTAAAAATATTACTTCTTTATATTTCTTCTCATCCCTATAATCCATTTCGTTTTTGTGTATTCCACCTTCAAAGCCTGCATTATTTAATTGCGCAAAGGATGCATATCCTTGGAATATTAATATGACTGCCAATAAGGTGCTTATAATTTTCTTCATCTGTTTTCCTCCCTGCTTAGGTAATGGTTGAGGGACGTGGGCGTCCCTCAACAACTCAAGGTATCATGGCGTCCCTCTATAAACCAGTGTGACGTAGGTATTCATAAATAACACAATCTATCATAGAATTCATTACCAACTGAAAAACATAATATCATTAAAAGCGAAAGTATCAGCTTGTAGTTTTTGCTACTAACCACTAACAATTACCTACTAACTTCTTTCCTTGTTATCTAACAATAACTATATATCCATCATCATTTTCTCTAAGGATATATAAGCTATTTCCCTCTGAAATGTCGTTTATAGTAACTACTTTTCCATTCTTTATAAAAATAGCATCACTTACGTCTAAAGTAACTTTAGATGTATTAACAATCCATTTATCCTCAAAGTCACTCCAATCCCTTATATCGTCTAGAGTAATTCTACTATTTATTTTATCTAATGTATCTACTTTTCCAGTAGTAACTACTTGGGCCTCATCATTATCGTCTATAATATTCATTGCTATAATCATATCATTATACTCTACAGCATAAGCATATTCTCTATAATAGTTATCTTTATCATCTTCCTTTAAGAATCTACTGTTAGTAAATTCTTTTACAGAAACTTCTTTTACTTCCTTATCTCTAGTATCAATAATTTTAGTATCATCACTGATATTAAACTCTGTTTGCTTAGAATTATAATCCCATTCTGTACCTTTTAGTATGTCATAGTTATCTAATTCAAAGTTATATTGTCCTATTTCATCCATCCTACCTCTATATACAATATATACATTGTCTTCAATCCCTTCTACAGAAATAAAAGCGGCTGTATATGTATCCATTCCATGGGATACCACAAATACATCGTCATCTTCTTTTAAATTATAAGGGTGTATAAGCTTATCATCTTTAATAATAATAGTGCTATCATCAAAATATACTTGATTATAATCTACAGTTATCTTTCTATCACCGAAGGCTATGTTTTGCACACTATTATAGTACTGCTTTTCATAACCATTTTTAAAAACTATCTTCAATGCCTCTTCTTTCCCAAAGTTATCTTCTGTCACAATATATGCTTCTCTCCCAATATAGCTATCAAGGTATTGTTTGTTTATGCCTTTCCCATCAATATATATATCAGTATCATAGTTTAATGGAAGAATTATATTTTTATTGTCTTCTATCCATTCCGTGTTATCATAATGGCTAACGTCCTTAAGTAAAATTTGGTTTCTACTAGGATTAAAGTCAGCTACAGTTGCTTTAAATAAATTTTCATATTGTCTATCAGGTTCAGATACATACAATTTAATAGGCATATTGCTGTTATGCTCATCAAACTCTAATCTAACTATATCTCCCTCTTTAATTCCTTCTAGTCCGACATTTGAATCATTTTTAATCACTGGTGTATAAGGGTCTACTATAAATGTCTTCTCTTTTTGATTATCTAGTAAAGTTAGTTCATTATCTTCTAGGTTCTTATATAAAACTTTACCTATAAATATCCTTTCACCTGGGTGTATATATCCTTCTTCTCCTGTATCTAGGTATCCGTCTATATCTATTACACTTCCCTTGCTAATATTAAGGGTTACCTCTTGACCGTAAAGTAAGTCTTTTAACTCTACTGTATAATTATTTACTCTAATATCAGCTCCAGGTGATACATTTATCTTAAACTCATTACCATCATAATTTTCTACTGTTATTGTTCTATTATCAGTATCTATATCTTTAATAAATCCTTCTAGTGTGGTAGTCTGATTATTTAAAACTTCAGCAAATATAATTTCATTTTCAGGTGTAACATAGTATTTTATATAGTCAAGCTCTTCTAATTTGTCTGAAGTAATTATTTTTCCTTTCTTTAAACCTATAAAACCTACACTGATTCCATCTTCATTGTTTTTTCTAGTAATTAATTCAGATATTGTGTTATCATCATTCTCTATTCTAAATACCGTTCTAGTTAATTGAGCTTCATTATTCCAGTCGTAAACTGTACCAATCCTCTCAATTATACCAGTAAATATTTTATACCCTCTATTTTGTAGTATTTCTTCATGTATATTATCAAGAAGTTTTGCCATCTCTCCTCTTTTAATTGAAGACTTAGGAAGGAAATACCCCTTTGTATTTCCTTGCATTATTTCTTCTTGAAGTACTGCTTCTATTATATCTAGGTTATCAGTGTCGATATCTTGCCAATCCTTTAAATTATATATATTTTGTTGGGCTTGTCCTATGATTGGAGTAAGCTCTAAAGCTCTAGCAACCCATACTGCTACCTGTTCTCTACTAACATTTTTCCTCCATGTATAATTTTTCTCTAGCTTTTGTCTTAATTGGTTTTCAATGTTGGATAATTGAGCTTCTGTTAATTCTAAATCTCTTTCGTATTTTATCATTTGCTTTTCTGTTTCTAATTCTATATCCTCTGTTTCTGTTTCAGTTAGTTCTTCTATATCATCTATTTCTTCTTGAGTAACTATATTATTGTTTAAAGCAGTTTGAATATATCCCTCTGATAAATAATCAAAGGTTGTTAATATTTGATATTTTCCTGTATCTTTATTATCAATAGAATTTTCTGCTTGAGTATATGCTTCTCCTTCTAATCCTAGAAGTCTTACCAATAATATTAAAGCTTGTTCCTTTGTAAGTCTTTCTTCTGGCTTAAATTGGTGTTTTCCCATACCTCTTATTACCGATAAACTAGCCATTTTATAAATTGATTCCTCAGCCCAATGTTTTTCTATGTCATTAAATTTTACATTTTCGTATAATGCTTCATATGTTGGTATTCCATCATAAACAAAGGTTGCATTTTCACCATAAACAGAATTGGTCAATATAAATACTAAGCTCAGTATTGCTATTAGGGATATCCACTTCTTCATATAAACACCTCATTGTAGTTAATTAATATATACTATTTTTTATATATTACAATGAACTTGCCATCTTTCTTTATTTCCCCGTATACATTGTAAACAGTTTTCGTATAATCATATTTATATACCTGTGAAACATAAAATTCATTCTCTTGTAGCTTATTTAATTCTGGATTAAACTTAGCTAAATATAACTTGTTTTTGTCTATATTTTCATTATCAATCAGTATACCAAAGTTTATATCATCATTTAACTGTAATTTTTCTGTTGTTCTAGATACTTGGAGAATAAGCTCTATCTTATATCCCTCTGATATTGCTTTTTCTCTTCTATTTAAGCTTTTAGTTATTCTACTCTTTTCAGCTTTTGATAGCTTAGAAATTTTTATTATAACATTAGCATCATCTTCATCCTGCCCTGTACCTATATAATATACGCTAGTCCATATACTACTAATAGGAATATGTGCTAATACTTCTTTAGTCTTAAGGTTAATAGAGCCCGCTCCCCTGTTTATCACAGATAATGGTATATTTATTTGTAATTCTTCTATATCTTTATATTTCGAATCTGTAAGGTCTACATTATATTCCCAAGGAGAATATTCAAGTGGTAAATCTATTAAAACTTCTCCACTAGAATATGTTATCTTAGTATCTTCTGTACCTTCTTGTTTAATTTCTTCATACTCTTCATATTTTTCATTTTCTTCATCTTCGTCAGTCTCTAATGTTGTAGCTCTAGCATAGTCATAGTCCTCAGACTCTCCATATTCATTCAATGCCCATAGTTTAAAGTAATACTTTGTATCTGGCTCTAAATCTTTTAGATAATATTCAAGCTCTGTTGTTTCAGCTATAAACTTATAATCATCTTCTCCCTTTTCTCTACCATATATCTTATACCTATCAGCACCTTCTACTTCGTCCCACGTAAGCACTATAGACCTTTCATGGCCAGGTTCAGCATCGAAGCCTCGTGGAGTCTCTGGTATAGGTAAAATGTATTTAATTCCATCCGATTCTACACACATACCACCATCAGTATTCTCTATCTTTATGTCCTTATAACCTTCTTCTCCCTCTGGTGTAACTACTTCTATAGTATTTTCGTCTAAAAATGTTACTTGTGAAACAGGAGTATCGTCAAAGTATACCTTCACTCCTTCTAAAAACATTCTACCTTCTATAATTACCTTCTGTCCTCCTGTAATATGAACTTCATCAGGAGTTACATCTGTTATTTGAGGATTTGAATAGTAAGTAAAACCATCCTTTAGTACTGCTTCTCCTAATTCTAAAGTATTTTTTACATACACATCTACTGGGCCTAAATAATCGCTTGAAGGTGTTCTAACGACTAACTTATCATATCTAGATTGGTCATAATCTATATTAGCTAATTTTCCTCCTATTCTAACCTCTATTTCTCCAGGTCCAACTCTAAAGTTATTACCTGTTATCTCTATCCATTCTCCTCCGCCTGCACTTCCTTTATTAGGTGTTACAGACTCTATTATAGGCTCAGTTATTGTTGGTAAATATTTATAGTATATTGGATGTTCTAATCCTGTTGAATTAACCGAATCAACCATCCCACCATCTTCATTTATAACAACTATTTTCAATAATTTATTTATATCTATTTCTCTACCTTTAGGAGATCTTATAATTATCTTGTCATCGTCATTGCTCTTACTTACTATTTCTGCTTCTTCACTTCCTACCATTACCTTTACACCTCTTCTAAAGTCACTACCTTCAATTGTAAGTAGTATGCCTCCTTCTATAACAGATTGTATTTCGTAATGGTCTATTTCTCCTGTAGCTTCATTTAGTACTTCGTCATGTATAGGTGTAATACTAGTAATAATAGGATTACTATCTGGACTTTTATAAGTGAACTGCCCTTCAGCTGTTTGTTTATCTGGATTTATTACTGTAACTGGTACTGGACCAACTAAATGATATGAAGGTGTTAATACTTCTAATGTATCTTCATATACAGTTACTACTTCTGGAGAATATCCCCTTTCAACCAATAATCTTCTATCTTCAACTCTAATACGTATATATTCATGTCTACTGTAATTTGATGAATCTTCTACATTCTTCAATGTAGTTACATCTATAAACTTGTCAGTATCATCATAGTCATTATATTCTCTAGTATATTCTTTATCCTTTTCTTTGATTGTTACAATTAATTTATTCTTTATAGAATCATAATCTACAGTTAGTCCTCCATCTAGTTCTACTTTAGCCTTTCCACTTACAATATTCCCTGACTCTTCGTCTTCAAGATTTGTATTATCTCCAAAGCGAACAAGTACCATATCTTTTTCTGTTGTAACTATATTTCCATCAACATCTTCTTCATAAACCTCTATTTTACTCTTTACAAACTCTTCACCATATATTTCTATAGTATCTCCACCTAATCTTGTACCTTCGTTTGGTACTATATCTTCAATTTTAGGGTCAGATGGAACATAATTAAAGCTTTTCTTATTTGAAACTCCGAAATCATTATTAACTACATAAACATCTACTTTTCCTATCTCTCCATCAGGAGTTTTTACTAGAAGATATCCATCTGCATATTCTATGATTTCCGCAGAATTATCTCCAAAATATACATTAGGAAGTAGTATTTTTTCTTGTTCTGTTAAGTCTTCTACTATTCCAAGTCCAGTAATATCATCAAACTGACCATTTCCATTTACATCCGTATACTCCTCTGTTCCAGGGTCATATACAGCATCTCCGTCTAAGTCAATAAAAGGCTCATAAAACCTAAAATCGCTACCTATAATTTGTACATAGTCTCCTCCAGCCGCTTTACCCTCTGTCTTGCTTAAAAGGTCTATCTCTGGATGGCTGGTAGGTATAATGTATGTAAAACCATCCTCTTTATAATCACTTCCTCCATCAGGGTTTACTACAACTACAGGTACAGTTTTTCTATCTAACCCTAATTCTTCTCTTATATCCCCTGGATATGGAGGAACTTTTACTTTCATAGAAGTATTATCAGTACTTACAATTACATCTTCATCATTTACTTTTATACCACCAATGTACACACTTGTCTTTTTAGTTCCATTATCATAAAAATCTTGTCCTATAATTTCAATATAATATCCACCTTCAGTTGACCCTTGTGAAGGCTCTATAGTGTCTATCATAGGCTTTTTATTTGGTGATTTAAAGTAATAAAATCCATCTTCTACAGTATAACTCTTAGTATCAGGATTTACTATAGTTACATCATAATAACCCTCTGCCACTAAATTAGGTACATAGAAGTATAGCTCATTTCTTGAATTTACTTTTACTCTATTACCAGTAATCTCACCATCTTCTATTTCGTATAAAGTTCTTATACGAAGCTTTAAAGTATCCTGTACTCCATCATTAAATATAATGTGTCCAAGTTGAATATCTAAAGTGTAAGTTTTACCCTCTGTTTTAGCCTTGATTTCACTACCATCCAGTTCAATGGTGTACTCATCGTTAACACCATCAGAAATAATCGGTGTACCATCTGGCTGTATAGTTAAAGTATAGAAGTTGTCTATCACTTCTGCTGTATCTAAATCTTCTTGTTGTAATACCACACTATAGTAATAATCCGCAACTTTTAACTTGTTATCTTCTATTCTAATTATTTCTTTGCCTACTTCTGGAGTATAATCTTGTAACTCTATTTTGCCTAAAGGTTTATTATATCTGTTTATATCTTCGCCATCTAAAAGTACCTTGGTACCTATAAGCTTTTGTATACCTAAATCCGTTAGAGAAGTTGCTGTTGGGTCTGTTTTTAACAGGTTATCCCCTTTTATAACTGCTAAAGTATCAGCCATACCCTCTTGAGGTGATATACTATCTATTCTTGGTTCTGTATATGTCTTTACATATATAAACTCGTGTACATCCATTCCTCCATCAGGGTTCATTACCAATAATTGAGTTCTAGCTTCTCTTCCTGGTGGTGCTGTGAAAGTTATCTTTTTACCGTCACCTTGACGAGTTATATCTTCAATTTCTTGTCCATCTAAAAATACTTTTACACCTTCCTTAAAGTTACTACCTATTATCTCTATCTGTTCTCCACCTTCTACATTAATTACATTAGGATTAACACTTGATATAATGGGACTTTCTAAAACTTCTACAAAATTTATAGCATCATAGATTACAGTTTTTAATCCTTCATCTGATGAATTCATAACAGGGTTAACGACCTCTAAATCCATAGATGCTGGATTTGGTATAGGTTGCGATATTATAACCCCTTTAGGGATATATAACACTATTTTAGATGCAGCTTGATTTCCTTGGGAACCGTCAACTATTTCTCCATTATCATCTAAAAAGTATATTTCTGGCTCAACAGGTTGTCCTTCTTTTTCAAACACGTTACCATTTTTATCTAATATTTGATTAGTGTTTTTATTTATCTCTATTTCTGTGCTTGTGCCCTGTTTGATTCTAACGATTGGATATCTTGTTATAGTAGTTTCTGTATCTTCATCATATTCCCTATAGACCATGAAGTTGTTATTTCCTTGTATCGCAAGTAAAATATCATGCTTTGTTTTATAGTCTACTCCATCCTGCTCTACTTCAATAAAATTAGGTGATATATTCGTAACCTCTGGTGTTACTGAACTTGGTATGAACTCATATCCATTCTTTAATTCTGCTCTTTCTATGAATCTATAATCTTTGCCTCCACAAGTAAAAGTAGTTTCAGTTTCAATTATAACATCTTGTACAGGCTCAGAATTTGCACTATCAAACATTGCATTTACATAGAGTTCATCAAATGTACCAAAACTACCTTCGTTAACAAACTGCTGCTTATTTCCGATTATTACAATAACTTTCCTTTGAAGGTTAGATACTACTTCGCCTTTATATGTTGCATTACTATTATAAGTAATTGTTAATTCGTCCTTTAAATCAGGTTCAATTTCCGCAGTATAATCATCAGAGTCATCTAGTACAAGCTCATCTATATTTAACGTTCCAAAGTATTTACCTGTTATAGCAACTTCTTCACCTGTATCAGGTCCTTCTTGTGGGTCCACTGATATGATTTGCATTTTATTACCTTCGTTTATAATAGTAAATTTATCTGGAACTAAAAACATATCGGTTATATTTTCTTCTGGGTCTTCACCATCTGATATTGGATTTGTGAGCATTACATAGTATTCACCTGTAGGTAAATCTGGTACTTCTACAGATAATATATTCTTATCTCCATCTGGAACAAGATTTATAAACTTTGTCTTATTTTCGTTTGTAAACTTATACTCTTCACCTTTTAGGTCTTTCAATAAAAAAGCAGAATACTTGTTCATATCTGTACCAGTAAAATATAAAGTACTTCCTGCTGCTCCTCTATTTGGATACATATCAAATCCATCGATTGATATATTTTTTATGTAACTAAATTGGTCTTCATATCTATACTCAACAGTAACTGCTGGACTCGTATCTGGAACTTCTTCCACAATCTTCTTAAATATGATGTCCTGAAGTCCATACTCACCTTCTGGCTTTGGGTCAGTTAATTCTAATTCACTATCACTACTATTAGTAATAAAATCGCCCATATCAGCATCGTTTATGAAACCTTTATACTCTATACCTGAATCACTAGTGTTTATCTTATCTAAGTTAGTACCTTCTATTGTTAAATCGTCATTTTCGTCAACATTAACAGTTTTCTTGTCTACTGACTTAAGTGTTGGCATTTCTGAAAAATCTACTGGTATTGTTACATCTCCAATCTTTATGTTCACATCTCCAGTAAATTGATTTTCTATACTTGTTACATCAAATTGCAATATTGTTTCTGTATTTAATGTTCTATTTGTAAGTAAAGTAGCTCCGTAACCTGGAGTTAAGTAGTAAACCTCTTTGTCTTTAAGTCCACTACCCTTTATTAATACATACATATACTCAATCTCTAAATTTGAGTTGTATCTTTTACCTACTGTAACCTCTGTAACAGTAGCACCTTCACCTATATCTATAGCGTAAGCTATTTCGTTTATACCAGTGATTGTGAGCAATAATGCAAATATAGTTATAAATGAAATTATTTTTTTCATACTATAATTTTCCTCCTTATAGACAGGTAATCTATAGGTATCTTACGTTCTGCCATAATATTTATCGACAGAATTGCACGTATTCTTAAATGTAATTATTTTCATTTGTTGTTGAGTATAGGCTATTCGCTGTTGGTTTAAATACTTTTTACTTTTAAGTTTTATTGAAATACGCTACATCTTTTCATGTCTTTTATAACACTTTTCCCTATACTACGTATAATTCAACATAGTCATTCTTTTTCCTTCATTATGTGCATCGTTATAATATATTTTTACAATGATATTAGAATTTTGTAGAATTATTTTGTATTTTTTGTTATTTCTGCTATAATATTATTATCTAATAATGAAAAGAGGTGATTTTATAAGTTATTACAATAGAATATCTAAATATATCATAATATCTATTACAGCGTTGTTTCTATTACTTTTCACACCAATATATACATCTAGTGCTAAAGATACTCTTCCCAATACCGTTACCATAGGACCATATATCAATCATTATAATACTTTAAAAGAGGCTTTAGAAAATGTTTCCGATGGTGGAACTATTGAAATATTGTATAAATCCCAACCTTATGTCTTTTCTGAAACAACAATAAACAAAAATGTAACCATAATAGGCCTATCCAATAATGGAAAGTTACCAGTTATTCATTTCAAAGAAGCCACCAACCCATGTATTGACGTTGAATCCCCTAATTTCTTTTCAATAAAAAATTTAATATTGAAATCCCAATTTTCAAGGCCTTTAATACAAACTAATACATCTAATATTAATATGGATAATGTTATAACCTATTATAGTATTCCTGTAGTTTTAAAGGATAGCTTGAATTCTACTCCACTAAACATAACTATAAAAAATAGTACATTCAATAATGATGTACCAAGGATACAATTAACTAATGAAGTATCAGGTAATATATCCTTTACTGATAACACCTTTCACAATACATCTTTAACCATAAAAAACAATGGAGCCAACATTAATATGGATAACAATAATTTTATAGACAGTGGAATTATATCTGAAGAAAATAATATTGGTATGGTATCTATATATAATAATAGCTTTGAAGGCAGTAGATGTACAGTTAATAGCTACACTTCTAAGAATTTAAGCTTTCATAGTAATAGCTTCACATCAGACACTTACCGAATATATAACAATGACCTATCCCATACACTGAATCTTAATAATAATTGGTGGGGAAGCATCAATGGTCCTTACGGAAGCGATAGTACCATTGATTTTCAAGGAAATATAATATATGAAAACTGGGCATTAAATGAAGAATGTACTGAATTTGTTAATGATTTGATTACACCGATAGAACAAAGCGAAATATCAGGCACTGCTACTTTAAAAAATTCGTCGAATCACCAAGATATTAGAGTCGACTTATTTCGTAATAAAGAAAAACTCTCAAGTACTTATACCGATGTAAATGGAGCTTTTAACTTTAACAATATAGAACCTAATGTATATACTTTAAGTTTTGAATATCCTAAATATAAAGCAATAATAAAAGAAATTAATGTAAATACTGAAAGCTATAACGTTAATGTTGAACTTGAATATACAGACAATTTATTCGACATAAACAGCGATTGCACTATTTCTAATGAAGATTTAAGTAGAATAATTAATTGTTTTAGTTATAGTATAGGCAATCATAATTGGGATAGTAAATGTGACTTGAACAGAAATGATTTAATAGATATATTTGATTTAATTATATTTTTAAGATATGAGGGGGAATAAAATTGACTAAAAAAAGAGCAATATTGTGTTTTTGTATATACATGACCATAATCCTTTTAAATCCAATAATCATTTACGCTGATAATTCAACTATAGAACTAAATAGTTCATCAGATACTTCAAATCTTAAACCTGGAGATGCGTTTACAGTAAATATTGATATAAAAAATGTACAAAACTTAGTGGGTAGTAAAATTGTAGTAAATTATGACCATAATCTATTGCAATTAGAAAATAAAAACTTAACTATTGAAAATATCACGGACTTTACTAATATTGATGGAGTTACAAACGAAAATATAGTAGATAATTTAGGAGAAACATTATTTTTATTTGGTATCAATAAAGATATTACACCGATATCAGAAGACATAACAATAGGAACTCTAACATTTAAAGCAATAGGGAAAGGTAGTGGGAGTATTAGTATAAACAGTGACAGTAAAATTGTTTATGAAGATACTGATAAAAATTATGGAGAGATACCATATATGACAAATGACTTATCTTTTAATATTTTAGGACTAGGAAGTATTTCAGGAAATGTAAGTGACAAGAGCAGCAACGGAATAAATAATATTACAGTAGAGCTACTTAAAAACGATGTGGTTGCATACTCTACTACTACATCACTAAATGGAACATTCTCAATAGCAGACGTAGTTGAAGGCTCATATACTTTAAGAATAAATTCTACAGATTACATAAATTATTCTCAACAAGTAGTAATAAATAATGGAGAAGCTACAAATGTGCAAATTGAACTAGCAGAATTAGTCCAAGGTGATATGAACAATGATGGAACTGTAAACATAGAAGATTTAGTTTATATAGCAAATTATTATGGTATATCATCATCAGATAACTCTTGGAATGAAGCCGTAGCAATAGCCGATGTCAACAATGATGGAAAAATTGATATTATAGACCTTGTATTTGTAACTAGAAGGTTAAACGGATAAAACGATGGTGAAAGCATAATGAAGGTAAAATTACAAGTTATAATTATAATATCAATTTTATTTCTATGCTCCCCTTCCTTTGGTGAGGAAAGTGGAACTTTAAATCTTAATAGCTCAAAAGAATATGTAAAAATAAATAATCCTTTTTCTGTCAAAATCAATATAGACAATATACAAGATGTATATGCACTCCATATAAAGTTAAAATTTGACCCCAATTATATTAAAGCAAAAGAAGATACCATTGATTTATGTGACGATATAATAAATAAAAAGCATTTTATTGCAATTAATAAAATAGATAATACTACAGGAAAAATAGAGTTATTGATAACCCTTTTAGGGAATGAAGCTTCTTTTAATAATAGCATTAATATTGGTATAATTAATTTTAATACTGTAAAGCACGGAACTACACCTATAAACATACAAGAAAGTAATCTTCTTGAAAAAGATGGAAGCTATATATATCACAATATAAACAATATAAACATGCAAATTCATGAAAGAAAAAAGACAAGTAGTACAAGCTCTAATACAAAACTAATTTCTAACATAATAAAAGAAAAGGAGAATAGAATTACGTTTGAAGGATTGTCTTTAACAATTCCAAAGAATACATTTCTGTCTGATTCAACAATTCATATAAAGAAAATATCGTCAGATAGTAGTTTATCTAATATATATGATATTACATGTAAAAATAAATTCAATAAAATAAAATTATCCATAAAACTAAAGGACAATGAAAACATAAGATATCCATGCATTTATTATTATAATGAAGAAAGAAAAAAATGGGTTTATGTTGGAGGAAAAATAGAAAATGGATATATAACAACTTGGGTAAGTCACTTCACTAAGTTCTGTGTTTTTGAGAATAAGTACTATAAAGAATATAACGATATAGCTAATTGTTGGGGAAAGGAATATATACAAGGACTCACCATGATGGGTATTATAAATGGAACAAATCAAAACACATTTAAACCTAATAGATATATAACTAGAGCAGAAATAGCTAAAATAATAAGTCTTTCTCTAGATTTAAAAGAGTATAGTAGCAACCATGATGAATTCAAGGATAGTAAATCTATTCCTAGTTGGGCAACGAAATATATTACTAGCGTTGTAAATCAGAAATTAATGATTGGTTATGATGACAACACTTTTAAGCCAAACAGTAATATCTCAAGGACAGAAATTGCAGTGATAATTGATAGGATATTAAAAAATTATCAAGCAGATAATAAAGAATTTTTATATACTGACGACAAAGAAATACCAAATTGGGCTAAAAAAAGTGTATATAAAATGTATGATTTAGGTATATTTACAGGATATGATAACGGAGCCTTTAACCCTTTAGCCCCTATCACAAGGGTTGAAGCATGTAAAGTAATTGTAAAATTACTTGAAATATTGAAGGTGATTTAATTCTTAATCAAACTGTAATACAATTGAAATATTGTTAAGTACTCACCTCTGTTATAATTAAAGTGTACTGTTATAACGGAGGTGAACCATGTGTTCAAAAGATTAACGGCTCTACTAATAATATTTATAATACTTTTCAGTAGTCTAGCAGTAGCACAAGAAGTAACAGAAGAACAAAAGGAAGCAGCAGAAAAATTAGTAGCTTTAGGTATACTTACTGGTTATGATGATGGTTCTTTAAAATTAGAAAATCACATAACTAGAGCCGAATTTACAACCTTAGCTGTAAGAATAATTTTAAAAGATAAAGAAGTAGACCAATATCAAAAAGATAGTAGATTTAATGATGTAAAAAAAGACCATTGGGCTTCAGGATATATAAACATAGCTGTTGAAGAAGGATTAATAAACGGATATAACGATGGTACTTTTAGACCTGAAAATAAAATTACTTATAGTGAAGTAATAACTATTTTAGTAAGATTGCTAGGGTATGATGATTCTTTAGACGAAAATAAAGAGTGGCCTTTAAATTACATCCAAAAGGCATTAGAATTAGGTATAGATAATGGAGAAGTAATTATACCAGATTCCTATTCAACTAGAGGTGAAGTTGTATATTATATTTATAATACTTTACTTGTGAAATTAAATAAAGAGTATTAGAAAGCCACATTTAGTGGCTTTCTGGTACTTGGTACTGGGTACTAGGTGCTAAGCCCCAAAACTTTTCTATCTCTGCTACATAATTATCCCATCTTTTTTCTGTTGTATCTATTATTTTTACAGGTAAAGAGGTTAAGCTAGCATACTGTAATAATCTATCCTGCATATCAGAATATCTCTTTACAGCACCTTCTATTCCTCCAAAGGACATTACATAGTTATACCATGTTTTAGGTCGTCGTGGAAAAGTATCCTCTAATCGTTCTTTAATAACGTTATTATTCATCTTCAATATTACAATCTTAAAATCTATATTTTTAAGTCTTGTATCTATGTCTTTAAAGGGCTCAAACTTTTTTGCTTCTACTGCATGGGTAAGATGAAATCTCTCTATCAGAAAACAAGGTTTAACTTTAAAGAATTTTGTATTTTTAAATCTTGAATTATAAAAGTTGGAATATATCATATCAAACATATTAACGTACCCATTTAACAACTGAATCCTTTGGTCTAAAGAAGGATTAATATTTTCTATTATTCTTTCTGTTAAGTATTCACTTAATTGTATTCTAGTTTGCTTTTCTAAATAAGGCTTTTTTGTAGATATAACTTTGTATATAGTCGATTTTCCTGTGGCACATATTCCTTCGATTATTAGTCCAGACACTTCAAGTCACACTCCTGTTTTTAGCTCTTAGTTCTTGGATCTTGTTCTTGAGGGACGCCTACGTCCCTCAAGATGTAGATTTAGTCAATGAACGTGGGCGTCCATCGACAACAAAGATGTGCTAGTTGACGAAAAAACGCAGGCAAAAAACCTTCCT
>NZ_ARZA01000006.1 GCF_000387765.1 Caldisalinibacter kiritimatiensis | reverse complement strand
ATAAAATAGACGAAAAGTAGTGGGCAAAGATAAAGCGGCCTACGGCCGCATTTTTTATTGTTAATTTTTAATTCTTCATTACAAATGTTCAAACTCCCATTTTCCCATAAAAGCTTGTCATATATATCATAAAACTACCGGTAAAAAGAAGAAGGGCCCTTCTAATTGGAGGGTATTTATGTCAAAATACATTGACCACTTAATAAATCAAAGTATTAAGGGAGACAAAAAGGCTAAACAAGAATTACTTATTAGACTGAAACCAGTTATATTGTCATCTATAAAAAAATACTACAATAGACGGGAATGTATTTGTCAAGTGAAAAATCCCCCAGAATTTAATTGAAACTTCCCCTAGTGGAGGA
>NZ_ARZA01000005.1 GCF_000387765.1 Caldisalinibacter kiritimatiensis | reverse complement strand
TAGGCTTAGCAGCCTCATAAGAATCTAATTTTATTGAGTCAATAGATACATGTTCACCATCAATAATATCTAGTTCTTTAGCGTGAAGTACTAACTCGTGGAAAAGTTTTTCAAGTTCATCTGTTTCACATAATTTATCTAAAAATCTACTAAATGTAGATTCAGAAGGTACTTTTCCAAGCACTTCAAAACCACAATAATATCTAAGGATTGGATTTTGTTTTAGATTAAGAACTAAATCTTTAATAGTTTGTATTTTTTCAACTTGCATAGCAATTAGAGCATATATCATTGTTGTTGGCTCATAGCCCTTCGGGCCTTTTGAATTACTAGATTTTCTAAGTTTATTAGCTATCTTAGAAACGTCAATTTGAGATAAAATCATTTCTAATTTAGTTTCTTGTTGAAAATTTATAATTTCTTCAAAGGAAATTAAGCTCATTTGTCAATATACATTAAATGGTTTCACTCCTTCGGGTTATTTTGTTTGCACTTAATTAATTCGACATTTTGGGGTGAAACCCCTTTTTGTGTCCAAGAAAATTTAGTAAAATCAACGATTAAAAAATATGAAATTTACTCAGATATTAACCTTATAACCATACTAATATTACCAAAATACAATTTTACAGTTTCTACTACACATAGCTCCATATAATCATAATAAATATAAAAACTACTAACATGAAATTAGTGGTTCCAAAAGAAATATTTAAATGTCTAATTTTTTTCATAATATTATAATCCTTTTCAATAATCCATTTATAAATTAAATATCCTATCCCTAATGCTATTATGTAATTTAACCAGTTCATTAAACTAACAACTTTTACAAAAGAAAAATCAACTCCAAAAAAACCTTTCGTTAAAGGTATATAAAAATTACCCAATATTATACACATCATAGATAAAATTAGCATTGCTACTTCATTGTTGTAGCTTCTAATTTTCTGTACTTTAAATTCCCCAAAAAATATTTGAGACATTTTTATAAAAGATATGCTAGTACCTAAATTAATAATATATAACATTATAGTCTTAATGGTATTAGGCTTTAAACCATATTTTATCACTGTTTTACTGACAAAACCATTGAAGAAAGGAGCTCCAGTAATAGATAACATACCAATTATCATAAAAATTGATACTAAAGGCATATTTTTAAATACTCCTCTTATTTCAGTCACCCTCCTAGTACCATACACATTTATAATATAACCTGCTCCCATAAATAACAAAGATTTAAACATCGAATGATTAAAAATGTGCATAATGCCACCCATATAAGCTTTTCCTGACATAGAGCTAATTCCCATTAAAATAATACCAATTTGTGATATCGTATGAAACGCTAATATCTGTTTTATATCTTTTTGACTCAAAGCAAAGATAATTCCAGAAATTGCAGTGATAAAACCCAATATAAAAAATAAGTCATATAGCAAATTAATATTATAAACTTGGTTGAATCTAATAAAAGCATAAACTCCACTTTTAACTAAAAGACCTGATAATAGTGCTGATATAGACGCAGGTGCTGCACCATGGGCCTTTGGTAACCAGTTATATACAGGAAAAAAAGCAGATTTAACTCCAATAGCTGCCATTATAAAAATATACGATAATATTACTACAGAATTTTCTCCTAAGTAATTAATTTTTTCAGAAATTATATCCATATTTAAAGTTCCTGTGACAACATATATAAATATAAGACCTATTAAATAGAATATCATTCCTACACTATTAAACAAAAGATAATACAGTCCTGCCCTTACTGAATAACCATCCTTCTTATATATAATAAGTATTGTAGATATAATTGTTGTTATTTCAATTAAAACAAACATATTAAATATGTCATTAGTTTGTATAAATCCTAGAAATGTTCCCTCAAGGAATAATAAGAAAAATAGAAATTTGAAATCAGTCTTTCTTTTCTCCCAGCTATATATAATTACGCTCCACCAAATAAATATTGATAGAAAAATAAAGGAGATTGATAATTGGTCATTTCTCAAAGTTATTGAAATTATTTCATTCCATCCACCTAACACTAATACATGTCTGTTTATAAATCCATTATAGAACATATAATATTTAATTGAAAAATAAGTTATCATCAATTGAGATAAAAAAATAATATAATTAAAATATCTTTTATGTAATACATATACAAACATTGCAGTTACTATTGGAATAAAAATCAAATATATAGGTATAAACTTCATGTCATCCTTCCCTTTCTATCAATTCTTTCCAATTCAACGTACCATAGTAATGAAATATCTTTATACTTAACATAAGGGCTAGAGCTGTAATTGCCGCTCCAATTACAATAGCCGTTATCATTAAAGCTTGAGGTAATGGGTCAACCATATTTGAAGTTGTATCTGAAAATTTAGATATTATTGGAATGTCAGAAGCATTAATTGCTCCAAAATTTAAAAATATAACTATAATCGCTGATTGAAGTATATTATATAAAATTATTGATTTTATGATATTTTTATTTACAGCTATACCATATATACCTATACATAATAGTATAAAGGATAATATTAGACTTAACTTCATTATTTCCCCTCCTCAATAAAGGTAGAAAATACTAAAATAAGACCTATTGAAACTTTGATTCCTATAAACAGATTTAAATTTACTAAAAATACTGATTTCAAATTCACATTAGTATCTATGGGTAAAAAACTTGTAAATATTTCTCCTTTAGTCAAAAGACTAGCTGAGGCGAACAAAAGTATTATTATAAACACATATTTCTCCAATTTAATTAATAAATTCAAATCTCTAATTTTGTCGGGATAAATGAAATAACTAATAAGAACTGCAGTAGCTAATATTGCACCCCCCTGAAATCCACCTCCAGGTGTCAAATGTCCATTTATTATTATGTAAAATCCATATAAAAGAATAAATGGAAATAACACTCTACTAATACATTCAAGTATTTCTGACGTCTTCATTCTATCCCTCCTCTAATACTCTTTAAAGCACCTCATCATCCTTCTTAGACATAAAAATTATACCTGAAACAGCAATTATTAAAATACTTGCCTCAAATATAGAATCAAACAATCTATAATCTAAATATATACCTGTAACGATATTTTTCGAACCTGTATCGCTATATGTATTATAAAGATAATAATCCTTACTGCTTGTATCTATATTGTTAATAGCATGAAACGATATATTTATAAATATAATTAAAAGTATAAAAAGCATCAATATTAACATAGATTTTTTAATCATCCATTTCACCCTCTTCTATTTTAACTACCTCTATTTCCTGTTCATCCCTTGTTATCTGCTCTAGTTTATTCATAAGTACGCTAGTTTTCTTTCCCTTTAATATATACTTACCAGTATCTCTACATTTTTCTATAACTAAATCTATATTTCTACTACGAAAAATCCCATGTAAATCATCATAGTTTCCACGACTAATAACAAGCTTAAGATTATAATGTTTTGTAAAGTCTTCTAATAGTTTATAGCCCTTACCTTTTGTATTACCACTATGGTAAAGAAATATATCATCTTTATTAATACGACTTATTACCAGAAACTCTCTTTGCTTAGAAATAGCAATTATATATACCAATGGAATAATTGCACTTCCAATAGCAGCTTCAGCAAGGGCTAAATCAGGTGCTTTAAAGAAATAATAAAGGCTTGCTGTAGCCAGAGAAAAAGCTGAAAAAAAAATAATAGATTTCAAATTATTCTTGCTTTTTAAAATAAATAAAGATAAAAAAATTAATAGCATTTGAAGCAAATAGATGATTTTCATTTTTTCATCCCATCCTCTATGCTAACCCCATTAAGATATGCTGACCGAGTTATAATATGATTGTTAACTGGATTTGTTATCATAATAAAAATCATTATTAATAAAAGTCTTATTGACAAATCACTAATACCAGATTTCACAATTAAGGCTATTAATATAGTTATCGTTGCAACAGTATCTATTTTGCTACTAGTCAATAATCTCGCATACATATTTTGAAATCTGAATATTCCAATCATTCCAAAAACAATATATATCCATGATAAAACCAATAAGCTTTTATATATCACTTTAATCTTCCTCCCCTTTGAATAAATCCCGATAGCAAAGTGATTCCAATAAAACCAATTATCCCATAGGAAATAGATATGTCTAATAAAAGAGTATTCTCCATATAAACACCATATACAGCCAGCAAAAGAATAGTTTTTGCAGATATAAGGTTTAATGCCAATAATCTATCCCAAACAGTAGGACCTATAACCATCCTTATTACTGTTACAAGCATAGCTATAACCAAAAGTACCATTGTTATAATCAAAAACATGTCTTTTCATCCCTCACTAAAAAAGCTTCTCATATTTTTTTATAATCTCTTCTGCTAAACATTTTCCTCTTTTTTTTGGGTCATCTATGGATAATACCACTAATTTGTTTCTGTTTTTATCAACTGTTAGAGTACCTGGTGTCAATGTAATAGCATTTGAAATCATAGTTATAATCAGTGGATTATTAGTATTTAACTCTATATTCACAAATATTGGGTCACAATCTTTCTTTATTATTCTCACTATATATGAAAAGGAAGATTTATATATTTCAAACATAAGTCTTAAAGTAAACTTAATTATATTAAAGATTTTAGGCAGTGTAACTTTAAATCCATATTTATCATGCAATATACCATAAGACCCAATAGTAACTATTATACTTATGCTTAACCCAATTACTAGACTTGTAAATCTAAAATCCATTGTTAGTACAATCCAAAAAACATATAGTAATAAACATAGCTTTAAATTTTCTTTAATTAATCGCATAACTCCCTCCTATGTTTATTATTTGGTATTATCCTTTTTTCTAATTAAAGTTATCTTTACCATGTTTGAATCTAAGGTATCTAAACTAGATTCATCTATCATATTTCCTAAAAGATATAGTTCATTCTTTGAACTTGTTTCACCAAGAAGTTCCCAATACAGTTCTTCTATCTCCCTGTTTCTCTTTGAGATGATTTTATCTTTTACTTCGTCTAATATTCTTATGTCAAGTACATTACAGCATACTATAATCTTATTTTCATTATCACTTTCCTTAATAGTAATATATATTGATGATGCATTGTTGTTTAATAAAAATGCTATCAATTCGTTAACTATCGCAATAATTCTTTCCTTTTCTTTATACATTTAGTCCTCCTTCTTTAATTTAATAATATATACTAATTTTTCTTTTCTTAAAAATTTAAGGAGTATTACACACTAAAAAATTGATTTTATCTTACGGAACTTTAACCTAAATGTGAGTATTTTGAAGGCAAGAATATTGTAAAAAGAATTTTCTCAAGTACATTTATAGAATTGCAGTATAATGAATTCGTAAATTATTACTGTTATATTAATTATATCCAATGAATATATCAAGTTCAATAATTTTTCGAAAATTTTAAACAGAAAGTAATTTATAAAGTATTCATCCTATAGTTGAATCATGGGAGATAAATGAAACATTCTAAAATAAGAGGGGATTTCTCCCCTCCAACTTATTCTTCTACATCTATTATTTTTCATCTTTTTCCTTTATTTTATCTATTTCTTTCATCTTATTACCTGTTAAATAGTTTGGTAGCTCCATTCCTGCCATCTTAAATACATCATCAAAAGGTGGAATAGACTTTAGCATTCCAGATAAAAATTTTGCTGTAGTTGGTACACCATCACTATTTCCTCCCATTGAATCCCATACAGTAACTTTATCTATCTTAATATCCTTGATAGCTTCAACTTGGAGTTTCACTAATTCAGGTAGCTTATCCGCTATCATAAGTGTAACAGCATCTTTAGCATTTCCACCTGCTGCATTAACTAACTTTTCAAAACCTTCAGCTTGCTTACTTAATTTCTCCATAATACCTTGAGCTTCTGCCTGCATTTTTAATAGTATGGCATCAGCTTCACCTTTAGCTTTACGACGAGTTTCTTCTGCTTCAGCCTCTGCATATATCTCAACCCTTTCCTTTTCTATTTCTGCTGGAATAACAACATCTGCTTTTTTAGTTGCTCTTTCTTTTTCAGCTCTAGATTTTTCTGCTGCTTGCTCTGCTGCATAGGCCTCTTCAAGTGCTTTAGCTGATTGTACTTTTTCTGCTGCAACTGCTCTTCTATTTGCTTCTGCTTGTTTTTCTCTTCTTTCGGCTTCTGAATTAGCGATAGCAATTTTAGCCTTATTTTCACCCTCAACTGCAGTAGCATTAGCATTGGATACTTGAATCCTTTCATCTCGCTTAGCATTAGCTTCACCTATTGCACCATCACGATTCTTTTCAGCTACAGTTCTTTTTGCATCATTAATAGCCTTAGCAGCAGCTTCTTTACCTAAAGCTTTGATGTATTCTGATTCATCCTTTATATCAGTTACATTTACGTTTATAAGTTTTAAACCTATTTTCTTAAGTTCAGCTTCTACATTCTTAGTTACATTTGCTAAAAATTTATCCCTGTCTGCATTAATTTCTTCTATATCCATAGTTGCTATGACTAATCTTAACTGCCCAAATATAATGTCTTTAGCAAGCTCTTGAATCTCATTTAAACTAAGACCTAACAATCTTTCAGCAGCATTACTCATAACACCAGTCTCTGTTGAAATACCTACTGTAAATCTCGATGGTACATCAACTCTTATATTTTGTTTACTTAGTGCATTTTTTAAGTTTACTTCTATTGACATAGGTGTTAAATCTAGAAATTCATAACTTTGTATTAATGGCCATATAAACGCAGCTCCACCATGTATACATTTAGCTGAACGATTTAACCCATCAGTGCCTTTTCCTATCTTACCATATACAACCAAAATCTTATCTGCCGGACATTTTTTATATCTTGAAAAAAGTGCAACCAATGTCACAAATATAATAGCTATTATTATGATAACCAAAACTAAAGAATAACTCATCAAAATCCCCCTCTTTTATTTATCTAATTTTTTCAACCAACACCATTTGGTTTTGAATAACTTTAATAACTCTTATCTTATCACCTGTTTGTATGGTTTCTCCATCAGTAACAGCATCAATTTCTCTAACACCACCTTGAAACTGCATCTGTACCTTACCCACACCGGTCCGTTTCTCTGGAATAGTTAAATACACTTCACCTACACAATTAACAGCAGCTTCTAAGTCTAAATTGCCACTTTCAGCTAATTTACTCATAAAGATAAAAATTGATGACACTATAAACATCACTATCATTCCTAGTAATACCGAAACTATAATAGTAGCTAATTTACTAAATCCTGCATTTATTGATGCAATACCTGTCCATCCAAATACTGTGAAAAAAATAATAAAATTTCTTAATGTAAATATTGGCAATGATGCATCAATACCATCAAGCATACCATCATCTAAATCTACATCGCCTCCTATACCAGTAAATGTAATTACAGTCTGTATTATGAAAATGACAGTAAAGGGTATAACGAAATACCAAAAAATCTTTTCAAAAGCAGATATAGTACTAAACCAGCCTTCCATTTAATCCCCCTTTCTAAATAAGACAAGTTGTATAATTTAACTGTATATGTATATGATTAAAATTTATAATTTATAACTATGTCAGTAATACATAATGTATTATTACTTAGAAGGAATTTTTATTTTTTTGTAGAACTATATTGTAAATGTGAATTAAGAAGTACCTTACTCAAAGGGGGGAATCACAATTAATAAAGTACCTGATTTTTACACGGCTTTTACAGAAATTCAATATTTATAAGATAAAATATAAACAAATGAATAAATATAGGTAATTGCGAAATTAAATAGCTGAAGGCTTAGATTACGAAAAAAATAGTTTAATAG
>NZ_ARZA01000004.1 GCF_000387765.1 Caldisalinibacter kiritimatiensis | reverse complement strand
CCTGAGTACGTATGTATTCAGGTCTTTTTTGATATATAAAGAATAAAATTAATAAAAGTATACTGTTACGGAAAAATTTAATATATAATAGATATATAAGTTAACAAAAATTATATTTTTATCCACAAAATTTAATTTTTCATAGTTTCCTATGGATTACAGTACAAGGAGGTGTAAGATCTTTGCTAAATAAAATAAGATATATATTTATATGTTTTAGTCTTCTTATTATTATGTTTTTAAGTATAACTATGGGCTTTGCACAGACTGGAAAAGATGTGTATGTTATACCTATAAAAGGAGATATTAATAAGGCTACATACCAATTTGTTGACAGTAAGATTGAAGAAGTATCAGAGTTAAATCCTGCAGCAATAATTTTTGAAATAGATACATATGGAGGACGTATAGATTATGCAAATGAAATAAAAGAATCAATTATGAAAATAGATTATCCTACAATAGCTTATGTAAATACTAAAGCAGAATCTGCTGGTGTGTTGGTTACAGTTGCTTGTGAAAAAATAGTAATGAGCCAAGGAGCAACAATTGGTTCTGCTGAAACAATACCTAATACTGAAAAGGCTATGTCATTATGGTTAAGTTGGTTAAGAGATACTTCAACTCGTAGAGGAAGGGACTCAGTGCTAGTTAGTTCGATGGCAGATAAAGATATAGAAATTGAAGGGGTTGTAGAAAAAGGAGAATTACTAAACCTAAATTCCAGGGAAGCAAATGAAATAGGATTTACAGACCTAGTTTCTAATAACTATAGAGAAATTTTAAACTACTTTGATATTGAATACGCTGAAATAGTTAAAGCAAAAACAGATTTAAGGACTAATGTTGCACGAATCTTAACTAATCCCTATATAAGTTCATTACTTCTATCAATTGGGTTTATAGGATTGCTTGTAGAAATATTTGCTCCTGGATTTGGAGCAGGAGGTACTTTGAGTTTAATCGCTTTTTCTTTATTTTTTGGAGGTAGTATTTTAGTTGGAAATTCTAGCTGGGGAGTATTGGTTATATTTGCAGCAGGAGTTGTTTTATTATTAATAGAAGCAGCTGCTCCAGGTTTTGGGATACCAGGCATAGGTGGATTAATATGTATTGGAGCAAGTATAATATTAGCAGCAGGGTCAGTACGTACTGGCATATTGTCAATTGCTGTTGCTTTAATATTAACTATATTAACAGCATATGTACTTATTAAACAGGGATATAAAAGTCCTTACTTAGATAGAATAATTTTAAGAACTAAACAGGAAAAAGAGATAGGGTATAGTGGTGTGAAGTTAACGAAAGAGTACATAGGTAAAGAGGGGATAGTTATTACTTTTCTAAGACCATCTGGCACAATAGAGATTGAAGGTGAAAGGGTAGATGCTGTTTCAGAGGGAAGTTTTATAGAAAAGGGAGCTAAAGTAAAAGTAATAAAAGTAGAAGGTCCTAAGATAGTAGTAAGAAAAATTTAATTTTTTAGCTAAAAATAATTATTATTCTAGAGAGTTTAATAATTATTTTTAAATAATACTTAACATAATGAGGAGGTATAAGTATGGCAGGTAGTTTTGTGCTTACAATTATTATTATAGTAGCAGTTATACTGTTTTTAAGTCTATTTTTTACATTTATTCCAGTAGGGCTGTGGATTACTGCATATTTTTCAGGAGTTAAAATTGGAATCTTTACATTAGTTGGTATGAGACTTAGGAGAGTAATTCCATCTAGAATTGTTAATCCATTAATTAAAGCTACAAAAGCTGGATTGAGTTTAGGAGTAGATAAATTAGAGGCTCATTATTTAGCTGGAGGCAATGTAAATACAGTAGTTGATGCTTTAATAGCAGCACAAAGAGCTAATATTTCACTTGAATTTGAGAGAGCTGCTGCAATTGATTTAGCAGGTAGAAATGTATTGGAAGCTGTACAGGTAAGTGTAAATCCAAAAGTTATTGAAACACCAAAGGTTGCTGCAGTTGCCAAAGATGGTATTGAAGTAATGGTAAAAGCAAGGGTTACTGTAAGAGCAAATATCGAAAGATTAGTTGGTGGAGCAGGTGAAGAAACAATTATTGCTAGGGTAGGTGAAGGTATCGTTACAACAGTAGGTAGTGCAGAGACTCACAAGGGAGTATTAGAAAATCCAGATATGATTTCTAAGACTGTATTAGAAAAAGGGTTAGATGCAGGGACGGCATTTGAAATACTATCAATAGACATAGCTGATGTTGATGTAGGAAGGAATATAGGAGCTAAGCTTCAAACAGACCAAGCTGAAGCGGATAAGAGAATAGCACAAGCTAAAGCAGAAGAAAGAAGAGCAATGGCAGTAGCTAAAGAACAGGAAATGAAGGCAGAAGTTCAGTCAATGAGAGCTAAAGTTATTGAGGCTGAAGCAGAAGTTCCTCTTGCACTTGCTAAAGCATTAAAAGAAGGTAATATTGGCGTTATGGATTACTACAATATGAAAAATATATTAGCTGATACAGATATGAGACAGGCGATTTCAGATTTAAATAAGACAGATAAAAACAATACAGACAAGTAACATTTAAGGATGTGTTAATATGGATGATATTTTACAGTCGTTATTTAAGTTTATAGTGCCTTTGATATTTATTATTATTGGAGCAAGCTCAAAAAATAAAAAGAAGAATATCGATACTAGAAACAAAAGACTAAAAAATGAAACAATAAATACAGTTTCTAAAGAGAATACAAAAAGCTCTTATGAATTTTATGAACCAGAGATTGAAAAGTACGATTATAAAACTGAATATAATGAAACCTATCAAAACAGAGATTATAATTATATCGAATCTGAAAATACTATTAATAATGAAAATGAAATATATAACGAGGAGTATATTCGAAAGGATAGCTTAAAAGATAATTATGAAAAAATAAAATCTGAAGATATAAAAAACATAGATAAAAACACAATTAATGAAAAGTATGAAGAAAATATAGTTAAAGACTATGAAATTAACGTAAATTTAAGTAGTAAAGAAGAAATAATAAAAGGGATTATAATGTCAGAGATATTGTCAAAACCCAAGAGCTTACGTAAAAGATAATATATGCCTTAAAGAGTAAAGATTTAAAAATCTTTGCTCTTTTTTATTTTTTGAAAGTGTTTAAGCCAAAAGCTAATAGCCAAAAATCAACTATGCTCGCTTTTTTATATAAATGTAATACCAATAATAGTGTAAGCATAAATTTAATATATGGAGGAGGGCTATCTGTGAATAAAAGAATGGAAGAAATTAAATCGAGTTTATCTGAAATTTTAGAGTTACCCAAAGATATAATGTTGGATTTGCCTAAGATTACTATGGTGGGTAATTTACAAGTTTATATAGAGAATCATAAAGGTATTATTGAGTATAGTAAAGAGAGAATTAGAATAAACACAAGAAGAGGGGTTATTAGAATTGTAGGAAAAAATATGTATATAAGGACAATCGTAACTGAAGAGATAATTGTGGTAGGTGAAATAGAAACAGTTGAATTTTTAGATTAGGAGTGGTGAATTTGCTAGTTATCAGAATATGGAATTATTTTCGAGGATATGTTATTATTAGAATTGAAGGATTAACACTTGAAAGATTTATTAACTTAGCTATTGCTAAAGGAATATATTTATGGGATATAGTAAGCTATGATTATACTACTCTAGAGGCCAAAGTTGGCATAAATGGATTTAAAGAATTAAGAGATGTGGTAAGAAGAGTTGGATGTAGAGTAACTATTAAAAAGAAAAAAGGCTTTCCCTTTACAGTTCAAAAAATGAAGTATAGAAAAATGTTAGCTTTTGGTTTTGTTATAGCATTAGGAATAATACTATTTTTAACTTCTTTTATATGGAGTATTGAAGTAAAAGGCAATGAATCTATAAAGAAAGAATATATTTTAAGCTATTTAGATGGTATGGATATAAGACCTTGGATTTCAAAGAAGGATATAAATACCATAGCTATTAAAAAGCAGATATTATATGATATAGATAATCTATCTTATGCCCATGCTGAGATTAAAGGTACTAAACTAATAATAGAAATAAAGGAAAAAGAAAATATTAAGAAAAAAGTATCAAAAGGTGAGCCTTGTAACATAGTGGCAACTAAAGACGCAGTGATTGAAAAAGTAATAGCTAAAAACGGAAAAGGAATTGTTTCTAAAGGAGATATAGTAAAACAAGGACAAGTGCTAATTACTGGTGTAATACAAGATGCAAGACTAGAAAAACCTTTATTGATACATTCTGAAGGAACCGTATTAGGAAGAACATGGTATGTAAAGACATTTAAAGAACCTATATATAAGACTATAAAAGAAGAAACAGGTAGAGTTCATAGGGCGAGGGAGATTAAATTATTAAATAATCAAATTCAATTAATGAATGGAGACATACCCTTTGATAATTATATAGAAGTAGAAAAGACTACAAGTATTATAGAGGATTCTAAATTGAATTTACCCATAAAAGTTATAATTCACGAATATAGAGAGGTATATGTTAGGAAAGTAAAACAGAACATTGATTCTTTAAAAAAAGCAATAGCAGTTAAAGGTGTACAAAAAATAATGAAGGAATTACCCAAGAATGCTAAAGTTGTATCAAAGAATGTAGAATATTTGATACAAGAAGATATTTTAACTGCTAAAATAAAGGTTGAAACTATTGAAGAAATAGGAGAAAAAATAAAAGTACAATACATTGAGGAGGAATAATATTGACAAAAGAAATACAAGAGAAAAAAATAGGAATTCGTGATAATGACTATACAAGAGAATTATTTGGGAATTTTGATGAAAATATAAAAATGATAGAGAAAGAATTTGAGGTTGATATTGTATCAAGAGAAGGTGAAATAAGAATATTAGGAAAAGAACCTAACATATCAATAGTTGAGAAACTAATTTATAAACTAATTGAAATAATTAAAAAAGAAGGTAAACTTACAAAGCAGGATGTAAGATATACAGTAAAGCTTGTTTATGAAGGACAAGAAAACAAGATTAAAGAATTACTTGATGATGTAGTTGTAATAACACATTCAGGAAAAACAATTAAACCTAAAACATTAGGACAAAAAAGATATATTAACACTATAAGAGAAAATGAAGTAGTATTTGGAATAGGACCAGCAGGTACAGGAAAGACATATCTTGCTATGGCTATGGCTGTAAATGCATTTAAGAATAAAGAAGTAGATAGAATTATATTAACAAGACCAGCGGTTGAAGCAGGAGAAAAGTTAGGTTTTTTACCTGGGGATTTACAGGATAAAGTCGACCCATACCTTAGACCGTTATATGACGCTTTGTTTGATATAATGGGACCTGATAAATATATGAAGTATATGGAAAAAGGGTTAATAGAAGTAGCTCCATTAGCTTATATGAGAGGAAGAACATTAGATTCTTCATTTGTAATACTAGATGAGGCACAAAATACAACGCCGGAACAAATGAAAATGTTTCTTACAAGACTGGGATTTGGTTCTAAAGCAATTATAACAGGTGACATTACACAAGTAGATCTACCAAATGGTAAGCGCTCAGGATTAAGACAAGTTACTGAAATACTAGAAGGCGTAAAGGGAGTAGGAGTAGTATATCTAGATAAACACGATGTAGTAAGACATCGCTTAGTGCAAAGAATAATAAAAGCATATGAAGCCTATGAAAAAAATAAAGCAGAGAAGTAAGTTTTTATATAATTTGGAGGGTAAATTATGATTTCTTTAGATAACAAAAAGGTGGACAGGCTACTAAATAATTCAATAATAAAATTTTTTAATAAGTTATTAGTTAAGCAAATATTTCTATTAATTTTTATTACTACTTTACTATTTTCAATTATCGTAGATAATGTAGCTCCAGAAAAACTGGATTTAAAGATTGGAGACATTGCAAAACAAGATATAATAGCTACTAAAGATATTGTAGATGAGAAAGAAACTGAAAAATTAAAGCAAGATGCTATGGAAAAAGTAGAGCCAAGGCATAAAATTGACCCTTCAGTACAAGTTAAGATAAAGAACGAGATAAAGAAATTCTTTGAAGCAATTTATGATGTACGCTCAAATAAGTCTTTAAGCGCTGAAGTTAAAATTGAAATAGTAAAACAACGAATTCCTGTAACTGTATCTAGTGTAAATATAATAACTGCTTTAAAAACTCCCGAAGAAGACTTAGAGGCATTGGAAAGTAATATTTACGATATTTTAGGACAAATAATGAGTACAGGTATTACTAAAGAAGAAATTGAATATGAAAAGGAAAATATTAAAGATATATTTGGTAACCTGGATACTTTGTCAGATGACTTGAAAAACTTAGGAGTCAGTTTAATAAATAATACAATAAAACCTAATAGATTTTTAGATACTGAAACAACACAGCAAAAGAAAAAAGAAGCAGCGTCTAAAGTGGAGCCAGTAGTTATAAAGAAAGGACAACTTATAGTAAGTAAAGGAGATAAAATAGATATAAGAAAATTAGAATTGTTAAGAAAATCTGGATTATTGAAAGAAGGTAAAGGATTAGATTATGGATTAACAATAGGTGTGTTATTATTAGTATTGCTATTAGAAGGAATAGTAGTTGCTTACTTGTATGTTTTTGATAAACATGTTTTAAATAGTTTTAAGAGCTTAGTTATATTAATTATAATTATATTATCAACGGTAGTAATTTCTGAAAACGTAAATAGTATATCAGGATATCCAGAGTATTTATTACCAGTATCTGCGGCAACTATGTTAATTGCTATTTTATTAGATGCGAAGTTAGCTATAATTGTTAATTTCATTTTATCTATAATTATTGGATTAGTTACTGTAAATGATGTTAATGTTATAGTTATGTATTTAGTTGGTGGAATAGTAGGTGCTATAGGAGTTCTTAAAACTCATCAAAGATACAATATTTTGTTAACAGGATTGCTTGTAAGTGCAATAAATATTATAACAATAGTAGCATTTGGATTAATAGGCAATTCAGATATCCATATTATAATTTCTAAATGTATATATGGTTTACTAAATGGTATTTTTTCTGCAATATTGACAATTGGTTCTTTACCACTGTGGGAAAGTGGATTTGGAATAGTTACTCCTTTAAAGTTATTAGAGCTTTCAAATCCTAATCATCCTTTAATGAAAAGACTACTTTTAGAAGCACCAGGAACATATCATCATAGCATTTTAGTTGCAAATTTAAGTGAATCTGCAGCTGAAGCTGTTGGAGGTAATGCATTAGTTGCTAGGGTAGGAGCTTATTATCATGATGTAGGTAAATTAAAAAGACCATATTTTTTCAAAGAAAACCAAATGAACGGAGAGAATCCTCATGATAAATTAAATCCTAGTTTAAGTACATTAATTATAACTAATCATGCAAAAGATGGTTTTGAAATTGCAAAAAAATATAGACTTCCTAATGTAATAAAGGATATAATAGAGCAGCATCATGGTGATACATTAGTTGCGTATTTCTATCATAAAGCAATTAATGGAGAAAACTCTGAAAATGTACAAGAAGATAACTTTAGATACCCAGGACCAAGACCACAATTTAAAGAAGCAGCTATAGTTATGCTTGCGGATTCAGTAGAAGCAGCTGTTAGGTCAATGCAAAATCCAACAAGAGGAAAAATTGAAGGATTGGTAAGACAAATCATAAAAGACAAATTAAACGATGGGCAATTAGACGAATGCGATTTAACCTTAAGGGACCTTGATACTATTGCAAATTCATTCTTAAACATATTGTTTGGAATATTTCATGAAAGGATAGAGTATCCTAAATTAGACCTTAAAGAGTTAAAAGGAGGAAAATAGATGGATGTACTAATCGATAATAGACAGGATAAAATAGATATTGAAGTAGATATAGAGGAAATTGTACAAAAGGTATGTAAGGAATGCTTAATCTATGAAAATAAATCTTTGAATTATGAAATAAGCATATCTTTTGTTGATAATAAAGAAATTAAACGTTTAAATGGTATATATAGAGGCAAAGATAAACCAACTGACGTTTTATCATTTCCTATGGAAGATGATGACGATACTAACAATTTTGAAGAAAAGATTTTGTTAGGAGATATAGTAATTTCAGCTGAAAAAGCAATGGAGCAATCAAAGGAGTATGGACATAGTTTTATAAGGGAGGTAGCATATTTAACAGCCCATAGTATGTTTCATTTAATGGGGTATGACCATATGACTGAGAAAGAAAAACAGATAATGCGACAGAAAGAAAAAGATATAATGAAAAAAATAAAGATTTTTAAGAACAATTAAAAAGCAAGGTAGTATTAATTAAATTATAATTTATATTGATAATAGGTTTATTGTTTTTTTTTACAATAAAAAGAACTAATCTTATATTAACAAGGCAAAAAGGAGTTAAATATGAAAGTAAGGAAGCTAATCGATAGTTTTAACTATGCTGTATCAGGAATAGTATATGCTTTAAAAACTCAAAGAAATATGAGGATACATTTTACTATAGCTTTTTTTACATTATTATTAAGCCTTTTTTTAAATTTAAACAGAACCGAGTTGATAGTTTTAGTACTTACTATCTCATTGGTGATAGTATCTGAAATGGTTAATACTTCAATAGAAAAAACTATTGATATGTATACTGAAAAATATCATCCATTAGCTGAAATTGCAAAAAATGTAGCTGCTGGAGCCGTTCTAATATCAGCAGTAAATGCAATTATAGTTGCATATCTGCTTTTTTTTGATAGATTAAATCCATATACTAGGGTAGTAATTATAAAGATAAAAAATTCCCCTATACATTTGACTTTTATAAGTATTTTATTAGTGATAATAATAACTATAGTTATTAAAACAAAAACAGCTATAGGAACACCATTAAAGGGTGGAATTATAAGTGGACATGCTGCAATAGCTTTTGTTGTTGCAACGACTATTACGTTTATCACAGAAAACACTTTAGTTTCTACTTTAAGTTTTTTTATAGCAGCGTTAGTGGGGCAAAGTAGAATAGAAGGTAAAATACATACCACTACACAAGTATTTGTAGGGGCAGTATTAGGAATACTTATTACTGTACTACTTTTTCAAGTTGCGGGCTAGCAGGAGGGATATTTTTGTCGTATTTTGAGTTATATATTAGAATTTTTATATTGTTTATATTTTTATTACTTTCAGCTGCTTTTTCAAGCTCAGAAACTGCCCTTACATCATTAACCGTTAGCAAAATAAGAAAAATAAGAGAATATAATGAAGAAGGGGCTAATTTATTAAGAAGAGCTAAGAAAAAGTTAAATATAATATTAACTACTATATTAATTGGAAATAACATTGTCAATATAGCAGCAACTGCTATTTTAACTGAATTAACGGTTACATTGTTTAAAGGAAGTAACTCAACATTAATAGCTACTGCTATTATGACTACTTTAATATTGATATTTGGTGAGATTACACCAAAATCTTTTGCAGCACAGAATCCTGCAAAGGTAGCTATAAAAAGTATAAAAATTCTTGAATTTTTATCAAAGATATTTTGGCCAATAATCTTTATTCTAAATAAAATTACAACATTTATTGTTAAGATTCTTGGAGGAAAAGTTGAGAGTAACCAATACTTTGTTACAGAAGAAGAAATAAGACTTATGGTAGACATAGGAGAAGAAGAAGGAGTTTTAGAACAACAAGAGCGAGAAATGATTGAAGGTGTATTTGAAATTGACGATATAGAAGTGACAGAGGTAATGGTACCAAGGATTGATATTATAGCTGTTTCTGAAGATGCAACACTCAATGAAGTATTAGATTTAATAATTACTTATGGACATTCTAGAATTCCAGTATTTAAAGATAGTATTGACAATATAGTGGGGATACTTTATGCTAAGGATACATTAACCGTTCTATCTAAAGATACATACAAAGAAGAAATAAGTATATCAAAGTTAATGAGACCAGCTTATTATGTGCCTGAGACCAAGAAAATTAATAAACTATTAAAGGAACTTCAACAGAATAAAATACATATGGCTATAGTTCTAGATGAATATGGAGGTACAGAAGGATTAGTAACAATAGAAGACATTTTAGAAGAAATAGTTGGAGATATTTTAGATGAATATGATAATGAAATAGATATGATTGAAAAGACCGATGACAGCTTATATTTAGTTAAAGCTGGAGTATCTTTAGAAGAGATAAATGAAATATTTAATACAGATTTACCAGAGGAGGATTTTGATTCATTAGGAGGATTTGTTTTTAGTACATTAGGAAGATTGCCTGTAAGAGGGGACATTGTTGAATATGACGATTTATGTATGACTGTAACAAAGGTACAGAATAGACGTATAAAACAAATCCAAATTAGTAAAATACGAAATGACCAATAGAACACTTATATTTAAGAGTGAAAATTCAAATAAAAGATATAAAAACATAACAGTGAAAATATGGCTTAAGGAGGAAGCAATATGAGAAGGATAAACCCGCTAATTATAACAGTACTTATCCTAAGTATTATGTTTAGTTTGATTGGTTGTAACAATAAAGCAACCGAAGGGGTAAATGAGATTGAAAGTGATAATGTAGAATATACTGAGCAAGAAGAAAAACAAAATAAAGATGGAGAAGAAGTTAATAATAAAGAAGAGAAGGAAGAAGATGATGAAAAACAAGAAATTGTAAAGGAAGAAAAAGGTATACCATCGCCTTTAAGTGGGACTTATGGACCAAAAGAAAAAGTTAATAGAAGACCAGTAGCAGTAATGTTTGATAATCATCCTAAGGCAAGATGGCAAGCTGGTTTGAGTCAGGCAGAAATAGTATATGAATTTCTAGTAGAATATCCTTATACAAGATATATGGGTATATTTTTATTAAATGACCCAGACCATATAGGGCCAATAAGAAGTACAAGACCATATTTTATAACGGCTTTACTAGAGTATGACCCAATTTATGTTAGAGTAGGGGGAAGTGAGGCTGCAAAGGCTGATGTTAGAAGACTAAAGATTGCAGATATTGATGGACTTTCTAGTTCATCTAAAGTATTCTGGAGATATTATAAAACTGGTAAAACAAGACCTAATAATATGTATTCGAGTTTAGAAGTTATAAGAGAAGAACAACGTAGAAGAGGATATAGATTAAAAGGAAACTATGAAGGATTTAAGTTTAATAAAGAGGATAAAAATATAGATGGTAACTCTGCAAATACTGTTATTATAAAATATAATAAAAGTAATACTACTAAATACGTTTATGATGAGGAAAAAAAGGTATATAAAAGATATAAGGATGGCAAACTTCATATTGATGAGTTGGATAAAACAGCTATAAAAGCAAAAAATATTATTATTCAAAGGGCAAAAACTGAGGTAATAGATAATGTAGGTAGACTATCAATTGATTTAGTTGGAAAAGGCAGAGGATATTATATAACAAATGGCAAGGCAATTAGAATTACATGGGAGAAAAGCTCAAGAAATGGAAAGACTAGATTCTATGATAGTTCAAATAAAGAGATAAAATTAAATTCAGGAGTTACGTGGATACAAGTAACTAAACTTAGTACAGATATAACAATTGAATAGGAGGAATAAAATTTATGAAATTTAAATCAGGATTTGCATCATTAATCGGGAGACCAAATGTTGGAAAATCTACTTTAATGAATAATATAATAGGTGAAAAAATAGCAATAATATCAAACAAACCTCAAACTACTAGAAACAAAATACAGTGCGTTTATACCGAAAATGATTTTCAAGTAGTATTTTTAGATACACCAGGATTACATAAACCTAAAAATAAACTAGGAGAATATATGGTAGATGTAGCGAAGAGTACTTTAGATGAAGTAGATATTATAATATGGCTAGTTGATGATAGTACACAAATTGGTCCAGGAGACAAATATATATATGAAGAGATAAAAAAACTTTCAACCCCAAAAATATTAGTAATTAATAAAATAGATAAAATGACAAAGGAAGAAATAGAAGAAGCAGTGCAAAATTATAGTGAATTAGGGGAGTTTGAAGATATAATACCTATTTCAGCTTTAAATGGAATTGGAGTAGAGAAACTTACTAATACAATAAAGAGGCTGCTTCCAGAAGGTCCAAAATATTTCCCTGATGATATGATTACAGACCAACCTGAGAGACTAATAATATCAGAAATAATAAGAGAGAAGGCTCTTCATTATTTAGAACAAGAAGTTCCTCATGGTGTTGCAGTAGATATTGACTTAATAAAAAAGAGAGAAGGTAAGGAGATAGTAGATATAAATGCAACTATTTACTGTGAAAAGGAATCTCATAAAGGTATTATAATAGGAAAAGAAGGAAGAAAATTAAAAGGAATAGGTAAAAGTGCAAGGATTGATATAGAAAGATTATTAGGAAGTAAAGTGTTTTTGGATTTATGGGTTAAAGTAAAGAAAGATTGGAGAGAAAAGGAAAGTGCATTAAGATATTTCAGTTATAAATAAATTAGTTCTTCTTAAGTATAAACTTTATCAAGTATAAACTTTATCGTTAAAGATATAATATATTTAGGAAACACATTTTATCCTTTAATTTATTTACTACAATAGCACATTTTGACTAGTATAAAAGCTGCTAAGTGTACAAATTAATAAACATATAACCACAATAGGAGGGACATATATGTTGTTAAGGGATGAAATGTGGAAAATATTCGAAGCATCAGGAAATATAAATGCTTACCTTTATTATAAAGAAAGTGGTAAATATGATAAAAAAGAACGTGTAGCCAAAAAGGAGAAAGTACTTCAGGGTATATAAGAGCCTAGAGGTGAAGAAATGTTAGCTAACATACAAGGGATAGTATTGAGACAAACTAAGTATAAAGATTCAGATAAAATACTTACAATATTTACAAGAGAAAATGGGAAAATACAAGCAATAGCTAAGGGTGCTAGAAAACCAAGAAGTTCTTTGATTGCAAGCACCCAAGTTTTTTGTTATAGCAATTTTATTATGTATAAAGGAAAGAGTATGTATAATATAAACCAAGGTGAAGTTATAAATTCATTTTATTCTTTAAGAGAGGATTTGCAGAAACTTGGATATGCAACATATTTAATGGAACTGACAGATTTTGCTTTAGCTGAAGAAGAGCCAAACGAAAGATTATTTGGATTATTGATAAAAACATTAAAGTTATTATCAAAATTACCTAAGAATTATGAAAAACTTATACGTGCTTTTGAAATTAAATATATAAGTTTTATTGGCTATAGACCTTATATAGATAGATGTGTATTTTGTAATGATGCTCCAGTGGGGAAATTAAAGTTTAGTATAACAGATGGTGGAGTTATATGTGAAAAGTGCTCACACAAAGTAAAATTTGCAGAAAATATAGATTCATCTACACTTAATGCTATGAGACTTTTATTGTATAGTGAGCTTGATAAATTAGATGATTTAGAAATTGATAAAAAAACAATGCAAAGAATACAGGAGATTTTGATAAAATATATACTAGAACATATTGATAAGAGAAATTTTAGGTCATTAGATTTTCTAAGAGCAATTGAATAAAAAAATAAAAGGTTTAGATAGTTGCAAAATACAAAATTAAACTTATCCACAGAAAATTAGTAAAAAAAATAG
>NZ_ARZA01000003.1 GCF_000387765.1 Caldisalinibacter kiritimatiensis | reverse complement strand
TAAGAGGAGAAGAAGAGCCAAAAGAGTATAAGTAAGCTTAATTAAGTGTGTATAAAAAATAAAATTATATATATAAATAAATTTATAGCCCCCAAATCTTTATGTTGAGGGCTTATAGCCCTCAACAAACAAATTTTTATTTGGTGGCAAGATAAGTGTTTGATGCTATTAGCTATCAGATGCTTACTTAAAAGGATGTGATTGTATGCTAAATGATAACAGAATCAGAATAATAACAGGACATTATGGAAGTGGAAAGACAGAGTTTTCTGTTAATTATGCAGTTAATCTTGCTAAAGAAAAAGAAAAAGTTGCTTTAGCAGATTTGGATGTAGTCAATCCATACTTTAGAAGCAGAGAAAAGGCTAAAGATTTAGAAAAATTAGGAATTAAAGTTATATCTAGTTCTATAAAAGGTATAGCAGCAGATGTACCTGCTGTATCAGCAGAAATATTTGCTCCTCTTCAAGATAAAAGCTATGAAACTATACTAGATGTAGGTGGAGACCCTGTAGGAGCAAGGGCATTAGGAAGATATCACAACTATTTTAAAGATGGAGAATATGATATGTTCTTCGTTATAAATGCAAATAGGCGTGAAACACAAACAGTAGATAAAACTATTGAGTATCTAAGGAAAATAGAACAAGCGTCTAGAGCTAAAGTTACTGCTTTAGTTAATAATACACATTTATTAAAGAGTACAACAAAAGAAGAAGTATTAAAAGGGCAAGAACTTGTAGAAAAAGTTTCAGAAAAGACAGGTATTCCTATTAAATATGTAGTTGCATTAGAAAATGTAGCTAAGGAATTACCAAAGCACATCAAAGGAGAAATATTCCCAATAAAGTTGTATATGAGGGAAGAATGGATGCTCTAATATAGAGCATTTAGAATTAAAAAATTAAGTAAAATTTAATTATTACCAAATAAAGGGAGGGTAAAGCAAATGGCTAAAGCTAGAGGTAAAGTAATATTTAAAGAAGATTTATGTAAAGGTTGTGAATTATGTACAACTGTATGTCCAGTAAATATAGTTGTTATGGACAAAGAAAGAATAAATATCAAAGGATATCATCCAGCTACTGTAAAAGAAATGGATAAATGTATAGGGTGTGCAAACTGTGCAACAATTTGTCCTGATGTAGTTATTGAAGTTGAAAGAATTATAGAAAAATAAACTTAAGGAGGGAAATGTATTATGGGTAAAATTTTAATGAAAGGTAATGAAGCCATAGGTGCAGCAGCTATTAAAGCTGGTTGTAAATATTTCTTTGGTTATCCAATTACACCACAAAATGAGTTACCTGAATATATGTCAAGAGAATTACCAAAAGTAGATGGAGTATTTTTACAAGCTGAAAGTGAAGTTGCAGCTATAAATATGGTTTATGGTGCAGCAGGATCAGGAGCTAGAGTTATGACATCATCATCAAGTCCTGGTATTGCATTAAAACAAGAAGGTATTTCATATATAGCGGGAGCTGAGCTACCATGTGTAATCGTTAACATAGTTAGAGGAGGTCCTGGTCTAGGTGGTATTCAACCAGCTCAGTCTGACTATTATCAAGCAACAAGAGGTGGAGGAAATGGTGACTATAGACACGTAGTATATGCACCATCAACTCTACAAGAAACTGTTGACTTAGTTATGGAAGCATTTGATGTTGCTGACCAATACAGAATTCCTGTAATGGTAATCGGTGATGGTATGATAGGACAAATGATGGAGCCAGTTGAGTTCAAAGAGCCTAAGCAAAGAGATATTAAACCAAAAGATTGGGCTACAGATGGAACTAAAGGTGAAAGAGATCCTAATATAATTAACTCTTTATTCATAGACCCACAAGAGTTAGAAGACCACGTATTTAAATTAGAAAAGAAACATGAAATAATTAAGCAAAATGAAACAAGATATGAAGCATACAATGTAGAAGATGCTGATGTAGTAGCAGTAGCTTATGGTACAACATCAAGAGTAGTTAAGAACGCTATTGCTAAATGTGAAGAAGAAGGAATTAAAGTAGGTCTTATCAGACCAATAACTTTATGGCCATTCCCAGATGAAGCGTTTGAAAAGATAAGCGATAAGACTAAAGGAATTTTAACAGTAGAAATGAGTACAGGTCAAATGATAGATGATGTTAAGATAGCTATTAATGGTAGAGTACCAGTACACTTCCATGGAAGAACAGGTGGTATGGTACCTAATCCAAACGACATAGTTGAAGAGATTAAGAAGATTGCAGGGGGTGAAAATAATGGCTAAGGTTTTTGAAAGAACTAATGGATTAACAACAAAGCCATTTCACTATTGTCCAGGATGTACACACGGTATAATCCATAGAATAGTGGGAGAAGTATTAGAAGAACTTGGAGTACTAGGTAAAGCAATAGGTGTTGCACCAGTTGGATGTTCAGTTTTCGCATATGATTATTTTAACTGTGATATGCATGAAGCAGCTCACGGAAGAGCTCCAGCAGTAGCAACTGGAATCAAGAGAGTTCATCCTGATAGCGTTGTATTTACTTACCAAGGTGATGGAGACTTAGCTTCTATAGGTACAGCTGAAATAGTTCATGCTGCACATCGTGGTGAAAAGATAACAACAATTTTCGTAAATAATGCTATTTACGGTATGACTGGTGGCCAAATGGCTCCTACAACATTAATAGGACAAAAAGCTACTACAGCTCCTTATGGTAGAGATGAGGACCATGCTGGAAAACCATTAAAAGTTGCTGAAATGCTGTCAACAATAGATGGAGCTAAATTTGTTGAAAGAGTTTCAGTTCATAACCCAGCTAACATAAGAAAAGCTAAAAAAGCTATAAAAAAAGCTTTTGAGGTTCAACTATCTGGAGAAGGATTCGGTATAGTAGAAGTATTATCAACATGTCCAACTAACTGGGGTAAAACTCCAACTGAATCACTTAAGTGGTTAGAGGAAAACATGATACCTTATTATCCTCTAGGAAACTTCAGAACACCAGAGGAGGTGGAGTAGAATGCAAGAAAGAATAATTATGGCAGGATTTGGTGGTCAAGGTGTTATGTCAATGGGACAGCTTTTAACATATGCAGGAATGATAGAGAATAAAAACGTTTCATGGCTACCTTCTTATGGTCCTGAAATGCGTGGTGGTACAGCTAACTGTAACGTAATGGTTTCTGATACGCCAGTAGGTTCTCCAATAGTTACAGAAGCTACAGCTGCAATAGTTATGAACAGACCATCATTAGATAAATTCGAAAAAGATGTAGTTAAGGACGGAAATCTATTAATAAATAGTTCACTTATAGATAAAAAAGCAGAAAGAGATGATATAAACGTTTATTATATACCAGCGAATGAAATTGCTGTAGAATTAGGGAATGCAAAAGTGGCTAATATGGTTATGCTAGGAGCATATTTAGAGTTAACTAAGGTAGTAAAATCTGAATCAGTACTAGAAGCATTGAAAAAAGTATTCGGTGAATCTAAGAAACATTTAATTCCATTAAATGAAAAAGCTCTTCAAAGAGGAGCAGAAGAAGTTAGGAAGTAAGATAAAACCCTATCGGTTATTAGACCGATAGGGTTTTTTTACTAATTTAGAATAAAAAGTGTTATAGATGACGTACTAGGTGACGTGAAAGAAGACGTAAGAAAAGATGCAGTGTGTATAAGGTGACGTACATAAAAAAGAAAAAATAACGTAAGAAGAAATGTACGGAAATATAAAAATCGTGCTAAAGGACGTGTGATAAATAATTCTACATTCCTATGCAGATTTTAGCATAGTATAAAGTAAAAAATTACAATTTTTTAAATATTAAATTAAGTGTTGCAAACTAAAAATTGAGTTAGTATAATGAAGGTGAAAAAAGGGGTAACCCGAAAGGAAAGAGGTTTTTCAATTGCAACTTGTTAAAAAGGCGAGTATAGGCTCAAACAACGTCCTAAACTCGTCGGAGATAGTAAAAATATCTTTAAAGTTAAGTGCTATCTTTTTTGGCTGCCTTTTATGTGCAGTGGCGTTTAATGGATTTTTTATTCCTAATCATTTACTAAGTGGTGGAGTTGGTGGTATAGCTATAATGGCACATTATTTGACCAATATCCACACAGGACTAATTATTTTTATTATTAATGTACCTATTTTTATAATCGGAGCAAAGTTTATTGACAAAGAATTCATTATTTACAGCTTTGTTTCAATGTTTACTATGTCAGTTCTTTTAAGTGTGACAGAAGGTATTGACCAGTATATTAAGACTAATGATATGTTATTAGAGGCAATATTTGGTGGAGCATTAAATGGACTAGGAATGGGTATAATGTTCAGAAATAGAGCTTCACAGGGTGGTGTCGACATAATTGCAGCAGTAGCTAAAAAGAAATTCAATGTAAACTTAGGTACTGCGTTAATGGGAGTAAATTTGTTGATAATAGGATTATCGTCAGTACTATTTGGATTAAAGCCTGCAATGTATACGATAATAGGATTGTATATTGGTTATCAAATAGTTGATAAAATACAATGCGGGTTAGACACTAAAAAAACTGTAATTATAATTTCAGACAAATCACAACAGTTAGCAGATGAAATAATAGTTAAGCTAAAAAGAGGAGCAACGTTAATTGATGGGCAAGGTGCATATAGCAAGAATAATAAAAAACTAATCTACTGTACTATTATGTCTAGTCAATTAGCTAAACTGAAGGAGCTTGTAGAAGAGATTGACCCAGATGCATTTATTACAGTAAATGATGCACAGGAAGTAAAAGGGAAAGGTTTTAAGCATGTAGGTATCTAAGGTAGGGTATTATCCCTACCTTTTTTAATGGAACGCTGAACCGGGTTCAGCATTCCATTTTTCGTTCTTGTCATTACCAATCTGTGTATGATATTATAAAATAGTGTAAATCAGTTAGGGAGGTAAAAAAATGGGTAGATTATTTGGAACGGACGGTGTTAGAGGAATAGCTAATAAAGAGTTAACTTCTGAGTTAGCATATAAGTTAGGTAGAATTGGAGCATACATATTAACAAAAGAAAAGAAAAATGCAAAAATTGTTGTAGGAATGGATACAAGAATATCTGGTGATATGTTAGAAGGTGCATTAATTGCAGGTATTTGTTCTGTTGGAGTTGATGTTATTTCAGTAGGGATAGTTCCTACACCAGCAGTCGCATGTCTTACTAGAATACATGAAGCAGATGCAGGAGTTGTTATTTCAGCTTCACATAATCCCGTTGAATATAATGGAATTAAGTTTTTTAATTCAGAAGGATATAAACTAGACGATAATACAGAAAATGAAATAGAAGAAATAATATTATCTAATAAGGATATAGATGTAAATCCCATAGGCGACAAAATAGGTAAAAAAATAATAGTGGAAAATGCAGTTGAGGAGTATACAAATTATTTAAAGAAGACGATAGATGTGGATTTTAAAGGGATAAAAATAGCTGTAGATTGTGGAAATGGTGCAGCTTATAAAGCTGCTCCTGAACTACTACATGAATTAGGAGCAGAGGTATATGTAATACACAACTCACCTAATGGCATAAACATTAACGTTGACTGTGGGTCCACAAAACCTGAAGAGGTTCAAAAGCTTGTACTTGAAACAGGAGCTGATATAGGAATATCATTTGATGGAGACGCAGACAGATTAATAGCAGTAGACGAAAAAGGAAATATAGTAGATGGAGACTATATTATGGCCATTTGTGGTACACACTTAAAAAACAAGAACAAATTAAAAAATAATACAATAGTAGGAACAGTTATGAGTAATATGGGACTGGATATATGTTTACACGAAAACAATGTTGAAATAGTTAAAACTAAAGTTGGAGATAGATACGTTTTACAAGAAATGTTAGATAAAGACTATGTATTAGGTGGAGAACAATCAGGACATATAATATTCTTAGAGCATAATACAACAGGGGATGGCCTTTTAACAGCACTCCAATTGATTTCAGTAGTAAAAGAGACTGGAAAGAAATTATCAGAGCTAGCTAGTATAATGACTAAATTACCTCAAGTATTAGTTAATGCAAAAGTAGATAACGACAAGAAAAATAAATATTTAGAAGACGAAGTAATAAAAAGTGAAATAAAGAAAGTAGAAGAAAAATTCCATGGAGAAGGAAGAGTAGTAATAAGACCTTCAGGTACTGAGCCATTAGTGCGTGTAATGATAGAAGGAAAGGATAAAGAAGAGATAACTAAAATAGCGAAAGAAATAGCAGAATTAATTGAAGAAAGATTAAATTAAGAATAAGGGCTGGATATATCCAGCCTTTTTATCTTAAAAAGTTTAATTATGTTTTGTGTTTTTTATTAAAATTATTTCAAGTTTTTGAGTGTTTTACCTTTTTCGTCTGCTTGTACGTTAGTGTGGATTAATTTCAGTTATTAGTTAAAAACTGGTAGATAATAGCCCAATGTAGTGTAGCTGCTTTTTTCTTAGAAAATAAAAGATAAATTTATTTACTTAATCATTTTCACAATATTTACAGTTATAGATATAATATTCCTTTCTTGACATAGCTATGTATATCTTCTATAATAAAACTATCAGAAAATTCATATATAAATGAATATTTTTGTACACCATAAAATATAATATAGTGATTAGGGTCTTAGTTTGAGACCTTTATATTTTAAAACTCAGGAAACCGGTTTCAGTACTTTTAAAACATGTCATATTTTATTAATGACATGCATATGGTTATATTTAAAGGGGGTGCATCAATGAGTAAAAAGAAAAAATCATTAACGTTAGCTCAAAAGGAACAAAGACTAGCGTACAAATTATTATTACCTACACTTTTAATATTAGTTATTATAGCGATTTATCCTTTAGGACAAGTCTTTTATACTAGTTTAACCGATAAGACTTTTGCAAGTGGTGATGAAGGACATAATTTTGTTGGATTTGACAACTATAAAAAGCTATTGAGTATAACAATAAAAGAATTACCACCAGTGCTTGATGAGGATGGCAATCAGAAGATTGACCCTGAAACTAATGAACCAATATACGAGAGACCTATAAGAATTTTACCTCGTAAGCCAGTAAGATATAGGGAATTAAGTCAATTTGGTTTCTTTGATAAAAGATATGTAATTGGGGCAACTGACCCAGATTTTATTTCTGCTATAGGTAATACAATCGTTTTCACGGTTGTATCGGTGGCACTGGAAACAATTCTCGGACTTATCATTGCTTTAGTAGTTAATAGTAACTTCCGAGGCAGAGGTGTAATGAGAACTGTAATGTTAGTACCATGGGCCGTAATTACAGTTGTTTCAGCAAGAATGTGGGAATGGATGTTACAGCCAAACAGGATAGGATTTTTTAACACATTACTTGAAAGATTTGGTATAGGAGATGGTCAGTTAGCATTCTTAACTACAAAAGAATTACAACTACCATCAATTATAGCTGTTGACGTGTGGAAAACGACACCATTTATGGCATTGCTATTATTAGCAGGATTGCAACTTATTCCTGATACGTTATATGAAGCAGCAGATATTGATGGAGCTAGTAAAGTAAGACAATTCTTTACTATTACATTGCCATTATTAAAACCAACTATAGCAGTAGCATTAGTTTTCCGTACATTAGATGCTTTAAGGGTATTTGACGTATTCCAAGTACTATTATCTAATAGAAGGTATTCAATGGCTAGTTATAACTATTTCCAACTGATAGGTAATAGAAACATGGGATTGGCTTCGGCTATAGGAGTTATTATATTCATATTAATAGCTATATTTGCAGTTTCTTACATTAGGTTGTTAGGAGTTGATGCCGATGAATAAAAAAACTTTGAAGGTTCTTAACAGAGTAGGATTTTGGATTTTAATTTGTTTTATATTTATATACATGTTGTTCCCATTTTATTGGGCTATAAACTCATCACTTAAATCAGAAAGTCAATTACAAATGACTCCAGCTACTTTTGTTCCAAGGGACCCTGAAACAATGAGTATAGCACCTACTCTTAAAAACTATATAGCGGTAATTAAAGATGGTCAGTTTACAAGAGGGCTTTGGAATAGTACTGTAGTAGCTGTGTCAACTACCGTATTAGCACTATTAGTTGGTTCATTTGCAGCATTTGCATTAGGTAAATTAAGATTTAGAGGAAAAAGGGCATCACTCTATATTATATTAGCAATGACAATGTTTCCACAGGTAACGATATTGTCTGGTTTATATGCAGTTATTAATAAACTTGGTATTGGTGCTAAGCTAAGTATGATTTTATCTTATATGATTTTTACATTACCGTTTACTACTTGGGTACTAACTTCATTCTTTAAGGATTTACCAGTAGAGATAATGGAATCTGCTCAAGTAGATGGTGCAACTCCATTTCAAACATTTAGAAAAATATTATTACCTTTAACAGCACCAGCATTAGTTACAACTGGATTACTTTCGTTTATTGCAGCATGGAATGAATACTTATTTGCTCTTACATTTACTTCAATAGACCCTGCTTCTAGAACTGTACCAGTTGCTATATCATTATTTACAGGTAGTGTATCAAGACAGGAGCCATTTGGAGAAATAATGGCTGCAGCAGTTCTAGTAACTGTACCAATCGTTGTATTGGTATTAATATTCCAAAAACGAATAATAGCAGGTTTAACTGCAGGTGCAGTAAAAGGTTAATATTGGCTAATTCTTAAATTTACATAAAATAAATATAAAATAGATAGTTGCAAAATACAAAATTAAACTTATCCACAGAAAATTAGTAAAAAAAATA
>NZ_ARZA01000002.1 GCF_000387765.1 Caldisalinibacter kiritimatiensis | reverse complement strand
TAAAAAATGCGGCCGTAGGCCGCTTTATCTTTGCCCACTACTTTTCGTCTATTTTATAAGTTATTCCGTGCACACTAGTATATTCAATTGGTTCCATTAACCCTCCACATACTTCACAGTCAAATCTTGGGGGTACACTAATATCACCATTATCTAATATGTCAAACTGTTTAACTACACTTCTTGGTATATCTTCTTCTATTCCACATTCTAAACACCTAAACCTTACATCTTTTTTCTCCTGTTTCTCTTTTTCTAGCATTTTTCTTCTCTTTATTCTTTCTCTTATTTTATCTTTTCTTTTTTTCTTCTTTTTCTTTCTTCCCATTGTTTATTCTCCTTTCTATCTAAAAATTGGTTCTATTCTTCCATTGGATGCTTGTTTCACTGAATTATACATTTCTTCTACTT
>NZ_ARZA01000001.1 GCF_000387765.1 Caldisalinibacter kiritimatiensis | reverse complement strand
TTCGCTGTTCGCCTTTCGCTTTTCGATAATAATTTTACAAATATTCTCTCTTCCTTTAAAGCTTATATTCAACTTAATTACAACCTATAATGTAAATATACTTTCTTAGACAAAAATAAAAGACCCTAGAGTTTGACCTCTAGAGCCTATTTTCCATTTTACATTTTCAATTTTACATTTCTGAAACTTATCCGTGCTTTTTCATTAAATTAATTAATATATTATTTTTATCTAGTTTATGTGTTGCTTCTATAAATCTTATAGTTCCAGTTTTTGCTCTCATAACTACTGAATGTGTCTTAGCAGAGTTATTACCACAATATACTACTCCTTTAAGTAAGTCTCCATCACTTATACCAGTAGCAGCAAAGAATACTTCATCACCTTTCGCTAAATCTTCCATTGAAAGCACTTTCTCAATATCTTTGTCTTCCCAGCCTAATTCTCTACATCTTTCAACTTCTTCATCTGACATAGGATGTAATTTAGCTTGGAATTCTCCTCCCATACATTTTAACGCTGCTGCAGCTATTACTCCTTCTGGAGCTCCTCCTATACCTACAAGCATGTCAACTCCTGTATCTTCAAATCCAGTTGCAATTGCAGCTGCAACGTCGCCTTCTCCAAACAGCTTTATTCTCGCTCCTGCTTTCCTTATTCTTTTTATGATTTCATAATGTCTTGGTCTATCTTGTACTATAACAGTTAAATCTGATATATCTTTGTTTAAAGCCTCAGCTACTGCTTTTAAATTATCCTCTATTGGAGCCTCTATGTCAATTTTACCTTTGGCCCTAGGTCCAACTGCTATTTTTTTCATGTATGTATCTGGAGCATGAAGTAAGCATCCTCTAGGTGCCATAGCTATAACAGCTATTGCATTAGGTAATCCTTTTGCTACTAGACTAGTGCCATCAAGTGGGTCTACTGCTATATCAACTTCCATATCATCTTTACCGCCTGCCCCTATCTCTTCTCCTATATAAAGCATAGGTGCTTCATCTAATTCTCCTTCACCAATTACAACTTTCCCTCTTATCTCTACTAAATCAAAAGCCTGTCTCATACCATCAACTGCTGCTTGATCTGCTGCATCCTTTTCTCCTCTACCCATATATTTAGCAGAGGCTAAAGCAGCTGTTTCAGTAACCCTAACAAGGGATAGAGCTAAATTTCTGTCCATAACCATATATTTTTTCCTCCTTAGTTTTGTTTATATTCTTATATATTATATCTTATTTGTATATTAACTATAAATAGTATAGCACATACAGAAAACAAAATCGACTAAAGTCGTTTTGTTAGTTAGTAGTTCGTTGTTAGTAGTTAGTAGCTTTTTATTTAGTTCTTAGTTCCTAGCTCTTAGCTCTTAGGAGAATATTATAAAAATTAAAAATGTAAAATTATTAGGCATAAAAAATAAGTTGAGGCTTAACTATGCCTCAACTTATTTTTTATTTTAAGTACTATTTACTTACACCTTCCCAATCCTTCAAAAATCTCTCTATACCTTTATCTGTCATTGGATGTGTTACCATCTTCTTAAACACTTTGTATGGTATTGTTGCTATATGGGCTCCCATTCTCGCTGCTTCAATTACATGCATAGAGTGCCTAATACTAGCAGCAATTATTTCTGTTTGGATTCCATGGATATCGAATATCTCTACTATATCCCTTATTATATTCATACCCTCGTTTCCAATGTCGTCCATTCTTCCTATAAAAGGACTTACGTATGTAGCTCCAGCCTTCGCAGCCAACAATGCCTGATTTGGTGAAAAAACTAAAGTTACATTTGTTTTAATACCATTTTTACTTAATATGCTTACTGCTTTTAAGCCTTCTTCTGTCATAGGTATTTTTATAACAATATTTTTATGAATCTTCGCTAATTCTTCAGCTTCTTTAACCATTCCATCGGCTTCTAAGCTAATAACCTCAGCACTTATTGGCCCATCCACAATACCTGTAATCTCTGTTACAACTTCTTTAAAATCTCGTCCTTCCTTAGCTATAAGTGAAGGATTAGTTGTAACTCCTGAAAGTACACCCCAAGCATTGACTTCTTTAATCTCGTCAATGTTGGCAGTATCAATAAATAATTTCATAAATTCCCTCCTATTTTATAGCTCCTAGCTCTATCTGATGCTATTACAAAGGAGGTTAAAACTCAGAGCTAAAAACCAATTATTTCCAAGCCTTACCTGCTGCTCCGAACATCTTCATTTTTTCAGCTATAACTTTCTTCATTTCTTCTCTTGCTGGTCCTAATATTTTTCTTGGGTCATAAACATCTGGATTTTCAGCTACAAATTCTCTTACTGCTTTGTTAAATGCCATTCTAATATCAGTATCTATATTTATTTTGTTGATTCCTTGGCTAACTGCTTTTTTGATACTTTCTTCTGGTACTCCTGATGAACCATGAAGAACTGATGGCATATTTAATCTTTCTTTTATTGTTTTGATTCTGTCGAAATCTAATTTTGGTTCTCCTTTGTATGGTCCATGAGCTGTTCCAACAGCTATAGCTAAGTAATCAACTCCAGTTTCTTTTACAAACTTTTCTGCTTCATCTGGGTCTGTGAATGTAGCATCTTTCTCATCTACAGTTATATCATCTTCTGTACCACCTATTTTACCAAGCTCAGCCTCAACTGAAACTCCTACTGCATGAGCAATATCTACTATTTTCTTTGTAGTAGCGATGTTTTCTTCTAAAGGCTTTTTAGAAGCATCTATCATTACTGAAGTAAATCCATTTCTTATACATTGCATAATTTGTGTAAAATCTGTTCCATGGTCTAAATGTACAGCTACTGGTACTGAAGCATTACGTGCAGCTACCTTTGCCATTTCAGCAATGTATTCTACTCCTGCATATTTAAGTCCACCTTGAGATGCTTGTAAAATTACAGGTGACTTAGTCTCCTCAGCAGCCTCTATTATAGCTTGAACTATTTCCATATTGTTTACATTAAATGCACCTACAGCATATCCGTTCTCATGTGCATGATCTAGTATTTGTTTACCTGTTACTAACATTTTTTATTCCTCCTTATTAATTTTATTTTACACATACATATATATTATAATAAAATCACTTTTTTTATCCAAGTAGAAGATAATAGCTTTTGTAGTTTTTTCACGAATCCTACTCGTTATTATGGTTAATAGCATCTAAACATTGAAAAGTATTTTTGTGCATTAATATACTTTTTTTGTTTAATAGATTTTCTAAATCCCCTTCATTTTCTGCATATATAACCTGTATACTTTCACATTCTCTACATTTAAGTTCAATCCTATCCTCATATATATTTACCTCAATTGAATTATTTCCACATTCACACTTTATTTTATCTTCTCTTTCTAAATCACGAATTTTATTTATACATTGTATCATTACTTCACTATTAACAAAGTAATCATAAAAGCCTAACTCCGTTAACAAATCGTTTGTTTCTCCTTTATACTCATTAACTAATTCTTTTACATCCTGAGGGCTACCTATAAAAGCTATTTCTTTTCCCGTTTCTACACATCTAGTTATAATATTTCCTTTTACAAGCTGTTTTAATGTATATTTAAAGACATGAATGTCCTGACATTCAAAGCAAGGTATTTGTAGCCAAAAATTTTTGTAATCTTTGGTTTGCACTATAGCATTTGCCTCTCCACACGTACACTCTAAATCTATAACTTTATTTTTCTTGAAATCAAATAAAGACATATTATATTCCTTTAATTGGCCGCATATATCGCACTTAATAGCAAATGCTATGTTTGTATTAACAACCACAATTACACCTCCTCTACTTTATTTATTCTTCACCTTTTTTTAATATCCTTCTTTTGTACTAAATAAAAAAATCACGTAAACCCCCATAAAATAGGCATTACGTGATTTATAAAGATTTCTTAACATTTTTTATTGTAAAGATGTCTTACTTTTTAGGTATGCTCAATATTTCCCTTGCTTCATCTGGTGTGGCTACATCTCTACCTAGTTCGTGAGCTAACCTGACGATTCTTTCCACTAGCTGTGCATTTGATTTGGCTAATTCTCCTTTTCTATAATATATATTATCTTCAAATCCAACTCTTACGTGTCCGCCTAAAATTATTGCTGCTGTTGCAAGGGGTAGCTCATATCTACCTATACCTGCTACTGTCCATGTTGAGCCTTTAGGTATACTTTCAACTAAATATATAAGATCTCTTAATTCTCCTGTTATAGCTCCAGGTACTCCCATAACAAAGTCAAAATGTAAAGGCTCGTCTATTAGACCTTTTTTCACTAAAGATAGTGCATTATTTATCATACCTCTTTCAAATACCTCTATTTCCGGTTTCACACCTAATTCCTTCATTCTCTTTGCAAATTTCTCTATGTATTCTTGAGAATTCATGAAAACATCAGAGCCAAAGTTACACGTACCTGCACTTAATGTTGCCATTTCAGGTTTTAATTCTACCGGTTGTAATCTTTCCTCTAGTGAATGCCATACTGCACCACCTGTTGATGGTTGAAATATTACAGGACATTTTGCCTCTATTTTTTCTTTTATTTCTTTATATACTTCATAATCCTGTGTTGGATTTCCGTCTTTATCTCTAGCATGTATATGTACTATTGATGCTCCTGCTTTATATGCCTCATAAGCTGCTTCAGCAATTTCATCTGGAGTAAGAGGTAAATTGGGTTGCTGCTCTCTTGTTACCTCTGCACCAGTAAGTGCAGCTGTGATTATCAATTTTTGCATGCAATTTTCCCCCTTTTTTCGTTATAGAAGACGTAAAAAATGACGTTATTGGATGGTTAATATACTTCTATGTCTAGCTTATTAGTCCGTTACTTACTTTTTCCCTGAAAACTGAGAACTGTACCCTACCGACTACCAACTACGAACTACCTACTACTAACTCTATTTTAAATTTTCAATTTTCAATTTTTAATTTATCTACTTCCTCTGCTTATCTTTTGGAACTACGCAAGTTCCTACAGCTCTACATACAACGATAGGCTCTTCAAGTACATCACAAGCTGACTCACTTATATCAGTTCTTGGCACTATAACCTTTCTAGCTTCAAATTTCATTTTTCTTGAAGAATTACCTACCTTTATGATTTCTCCTACTGCTTCTATGTAGTCTCCTGCATACACAGGTGCTAAAAATTCTACTTCTTCATATCCTGCGAATAAGCCTTCGTCTCCATCATGTCTAATAAGAAGTTCAGTTGCAACATCTCCAAATAATTGAAGCATTTTAGCTCCATCTACTAAATTCCCACCATAATGTGCATCATGCATACTCATTCTTACTCTTATCATAGCTTTTTCCATCATATCTCCCCCTAAATAATCATTTATCTTTATTATACTAAATAATTATTCAGAATCGAAATTTATTACATAAAATTCAGAAAGTTTAGGTGAAGATATAAACAGAGTTGTTTAAATATAAATATGATATAATATTATTGTAGTTTAAATATCGAAAGGAAGTGTATAAATGCCTGTAGTATCAAGATTTTATGGAATAATAATAAAAATGTATTTTAACGACCATCTTCCACCTCATTTTCATGCAATTTATGGAGAATATAATGGCTTATTTGACATAAATACTTTAAATATGTTAGAAGGTGACCTACCAAAGAGAGCACAAAAACTTATATTAGAATGGGCAAATCTTCATCAACAAGAATTAATAAAAATGTGGAAAACTCAACAGTTAAAAAAATTAGAAGGATTAGAATAAGGAGGAATTCAGATGATTCCTAGAATAAGGGATATTAAAACTAAAGATGATTATACTCTAATAGTTTTTTTTGAAAATGATAAAGTAAAAGAATATAATGTAAAAAAACTAATTAAGCAAAACAAAAACTTTGAAATATTAAAAGATAAAATTATCTTTAACATGGTTAAAGTAGACCCTGGTGGATATGGAATCAGCTGGAATGACAACATTGATTTAAGTGAATATGAACTATGGATTAATGGTAAAGAAATAGAATAAGCCGAGGGACATCATATCCCTCGGCAACGTATTTTTCGCTACTAACTACTTACTACTAACCACTAACTTCCTTCTATCCCCTTCATCAATATATCGATTGCTTCAGTAGGGTTTATTTGATTTGGCATTTCTTTATCTATAAAGATTTTTTTTGTATAATATTGATTTACAGTACCCATTACACTAAATGCTGCTAATTCTTTATTTAAATCACTTCTCAATTCACCATTATTGATACCTTCTTCAATTACTCCTTCAACTATTTTGTGAATCTCCATTCTTCCTTTAATTAATTTACAACGCATTTCTTTAGATATGATATTCGATTGATTCCCTATGTTTTGAGCCATTTCTGCGTGTTTTGCTAAAAATTTACCATGGTGTTTTGCTAATTCTATTAGCTTTTCTCTTATGTTTCCACCATCAGCTATTGCTTTTTTCATACCCTTTTTATAATAAGTGATACTAAAAATTATCATTTCCTGAAATAAATTTTTCTTACTATCAAAATATTCATAAATAGTACCTTTACCTATTCCAGCTTCTTTTGCTATATCTTCCATTTTTGATTTATGAAATCCATATTCACAAAACACTTTAATAGCTGCGTTTATAATGGATAATCTCCTTTCTTCCTTTGAAAGCATCTTCATTGCTCCTTTCAACTTTTAAGTACAACAGAGGGACTAATAAGCCCCTCTAATTAATTCTCTCCTACTGCTTTCTTAAAAACCTTTCTTTTTAAGAACATACCGATATCATCAAATATAGTATACATAACTGGTATAAACACTAAAGTTAATAAAGTCGATAACAATAGTCCTCCTATAACTACAGTAGCCAATGGAGCCTCAAGCTCTGCACCTTCACCTATTCCTAATGCTAACGGAATAAGTCCTAACACTGTAGTTAATGTAGTCATAAGTATTGGTCTAAGTCTTATAGGACCTGCATTTACTATTGCTTCTCTTCTTTCTTCTCCCTTTCTTCTTCGTGTATTGATGTAGTCAACTAATACTATAGCGTTATTTACAACTATACCCGCTAATATTATTACTCCTATAAAAGCTGGTACACTAAGCGGCCTTCTTGTAATAAACAATCCTAACGCTCCACCTGCTAGTGCTAAAGGCACAGAAAGCATTATTGTAAATGGATGTAATAAGGACTCAAACTGTGATGCTATAATCATATATACTAATACAACTGCAAGTAATAAAGCTAAACTCAAATCAGCAAAAGATTCATTAAGCTCCTTATTCTGTCCTCCCATCTCATAGGTATATCCATTTGGCATATTATACTCTGATAATTTCGCCTCTATATCCTCACTTATACTTCCTAAATCTCTACCTATAATCTGACTTGTAACTGTAACAACTCTAACTTGGTCTTCCCTGTTTATTTCTGTTGGTCCTCTATCTATATTTATATCTGCAACTTGACTAAGAGGTATACTTACTCCAGCAGGAGTTTTTATTGATACTAACCCTAAGTTTGAAATACTTTGACTTAATGTATCATCCCCTTTGATAACCACGTCTATTTCATCGCCATTGTACTTATATCTTGATGCAACTGTTCCAGATATTGTACCCTTTACTGCTGAAGCTATTTGTCCTGCAGTTAATCCGTATTGAGAAGCTCTATATCTATTTACTTTAATTTGAACCTCTGGAATACCTTCTGTTAAGCTAGTTTCTACCTCTGTTGTACCCTCTACTGAATCAACTATTTCTTTAAAATCTTCTCCTATTCTTTTTAATGTATCTAGGTCATCTCCCTTTATACTTATACTTATAGGGGCTCCTCCTAAGCCCATCATTGTGCTTGATGTAACCTCTACTTTTTTATCAGCTCCTGGAATATCCTTTAACATATCCCTTACCTGATCTGCCACTTCACTTGTACTTCTCTGTCTTTTATTTAAATCTACCAATATTCCTGTAACCGTAGCACTATTAGAAGCATTACCTTGAGCCCAGTTACTTCCAGTCGACCCTACAGTTACAAATACTGTTTCAATTTCCTCTATTTTAGATACTTTTTCTTCTACTTTTCTAACTATTTCATCAGTACTTTCAAGCTCTGCTCCTTCTGGTAAATTAATAGTAACTGTAAATTGCCCTTCATCTGTTGTAGGGAAGAACTCTGAACCTACACTTCCTACAGAAACCATACTTGCAATAAATATTATTAATGATATAGCTACTGTTGATTTTCTATGATTTAATGCCCAATTAAGAAGTTTTTTATAGTTTGATTCGATTCCTTTAAACATTTTGTCGAAGCCATTATAAAAGAAATCAAATAATTTAAATCTTTTCTTTTCATGATTATCTACTTTTAATATTTTAGAAGATAGCATTGGTATAAGGGTTAATGAAACTATCAATGAAGAAACTAAAGCCAATGTAACTGTCATAGCTAATTCCTTAAATATAGTAGAAGTTATACCCTCAACAAATACTATTGGTAAAAATACTGCAACTGTTGTAAGAGTTGAAGCAGTAACTGCCATTGCAACCTCAGATGCACCCTTTACAGCCGCATCTTTTCTACTATTCCCTTCTTCTCTAAATCTATATATATTTTCAAGAACAACTATTGCATTATCAACAAGCATACCTACCCCTAATGCAAGACCACCTAAAGTCATCATGTTAAGGGTTATGTCATTGAAATAAAGTAAAATGAATGTTGCAATTACAGAAACCGGTATTGATGTTCCGATAATAAGTGTTGTTCCTACATTTCTTAAGAAAATATATAATACAACAATTGCTAATAGTGCACCAATTAACGCATTTTTATAAACATTTCCTATAGACTGTTTAATATATTTAGATTGGTCCATTACAGTGTTTATTTTTATAGCTGGAAATTCCTTTTTTAACTTTTCTATTTCTTTATTTACAGTTTCAGCAACCTTAACAGTATTAGTGCCTGATTGCTTTTGTACTGAGATATTTATACTATCACTACCATTTGTTCTAGATATTGAACTCAGTTCTTTGTTTGATAGTTTAACATCTGCTATATCTTGTAAATAAATTACTCCTCCTGATGGTAAAGTTATTGGTAAAAGTCTTATTTCCTCAATTGAGCTAAATTCCCCTAGTGTTCTTATTGTCAGTTCTTGTTTTCCCCTTTTTACTTCCCCACCAGGCATATTTAAGTTTTCAGCTCTTATTATCTGTGCTATATAATTTATATCTATACCGTAACCTTCTAGGATTTGCTGATTGACTTTTATTTCAACTTGCTTTTCATATCCTCCTGATATATCTACTGAAGCTACACCTTCTAGTCTTTCTAATCTAGGTTTTATTGTATCTTCTGCTATTGTTTGAAGTTTCGCTAAATCTCCACTGTTAGAAAGGGATAATTGAATTATAGGCATTGCATTTGGGTCTATTTTTAAAACCATAGGTTCACTAGCTTCTTCTGGTAAAAATCCCTTTACTAAATCTATCTTTTCTCTCATTTCAAGAGATGCAAAGTCCATATCTGTACCAAAACTAAATTCAGCTACTACTATTGAATTTCCTTCCGAGGATTGAGAGCTTATATTTTCAATATTTCCTACAGTTGCTATCGCCTCTTCTATGGGCTTTGTAATCATTTTTTCTATCTCCTGAGGTCCTACTCCTTCATAAGAAGTAGATACAATTGCAACTGGAACTTCTATCTCTGGTAATAAATCTATTGGAAGTCTTCCTAATGAAACAACCCCTATGATAACAACTATCAGTGTTATCATAACTATGGTAACAGGTCTTCTTACTGCTAATTTTGATAAGAAATTCATATTATTCACCTCTTACTATTTTTACTTTTGTCTGGTCTTCTACATAATTTTGACCTTTTACAATAACTTTCTCTCCTTCATTAATACCTTTTTTTATTTCGACATAAGTACCTGTATCAAGACCTGTTTCTACTTCTTTAGCCACTGCTTTGTCATTTTCTACTACGAAAACATAACTAGTTCCATTATGCTCTACTACCGATTCACTTTTTACAACTATCACATTTTCTCTAATGTCAGTTTTTATTTCAACCTGTGAAAACATACCTGGTTTTATTAAATCCTCTTTATTATTCATATATATTTTTACAGGGTATAATTGAGTTCTTGGGTCTACTGAAGGTCTTATAGTTTCTATTTTACCTGTTAAATCTTCTTCAGTAGCTGCTGGTATTTTTATAGTTACCTCTTGACCTTTATAAACTTGATTTATCATATCTTCAGTTACATTAACTTGAGTATATATTTTATTCATATCTACTATAGTTACTGCTGGTTGAGCATTACTTGCAAATTCACCTTCATCCACATCAACAGAAGCTATTACTCCACTTATTGGAGCTCTTACAGATAAATCATTTAATGTATCTAAGGCCTGATTATATGCAAGTTGTGCTTGTTCTACACTCTTTTTAGCCGCTTCGAGTGAAGTTTCAGAAGCTGCAAGTTGTGCTTGTTCATACTGTGCCTTTGAAACAGCACCTTGCTCATATAGCTTCTTTGTTCTTTCAAAGGACACTTTTGCATTCTCTATCTGTTCTTTAGTTCTATCGTAATTAGCCTTTGCTGCATCATAAGCTACTCTCGCTTGTTCTACTTGCTTTTGTACATCTTCCTTATCTAAGGTAAATAATACTTCATTTTTCTTAACTGTATCTCCTACTTTTACCTTTACACTTTCTACTTTGCCTACCATTTTAGGCATAACCATAACTTCCTTGTTAGCATATACTCTTCCGCTATATATTCTTGAATTAAATAATGTATCTCTCTGCACTGTTTCTATCTCCACAGGAACGTAATTTTCTTTTTCGACAACATTATTTTCTTCGACTTCTTTGTTTGAACAACCTATAAAAGATGTTAATGCTAAGATTACTACTAAAGTTAATGCAGTAAGTTTTTTATTCATACTAACTCCCTCCAAGATTAAAATTTGTAGTCTAATTATATTATTTTGGATTTTGAATAATATTAATATACGGTCAAGCCAGAACCGACCAGTCAGTCAGTTATATCTATATAATATACTTTTTTGTATTAAAGGTCAAGGGAAAAATCATCTATGTTGATTTTTCAGGGGTCAGGGGTCTGGGATCAGGGGACTGGAAATACAATTTCCCGCTCTTGAGGGACGCCCTCGTCCCTCAAGTCGAGTTAAGTTATAGTGTTTCGTCACACAAATAAAATCGACCTGATGTTAGGTCGACTTGTGTTATATAGCATTTCTACTTAACTTCTTTTTAATTATGTATAATTTTTCTTCGTGGTCCATAAGCTTTCTGTCCATTCTACCTTATAGTCTTGTCTGTCCTTCTGTATATCTTAGTCATAATCACTACTGACAGTAAAAACGGAATAAAACGAGTAATTTTAAAAAAAGGAAAAATATTCATTTTATTCATTAACTCTTTTTAATAATAAGTAATATAATTTATCTGATATTCTAAATCCGTTTCTTCTAAGAGTATCTAAATAAGGTTTAAGCTTTTCTATATAACCTAATTCTTTTGCCCTTTGAAGTAAACCTAATATTCCAATTGGTTTTAAGAAAAAAGATGTTGCAAAGTTTCTTGCTGCTTTTTCATCAATCAATACATAGGTAAGACCCATTTCTTTAGCAGCAATAACTGTTTCAATCTCTCCCTTATGAAGAGTCCCATATAATTTATCAACTAAACTTTTATCCTTAACCTCATATATTTTTATATTACCTTTTTCTACTGCTATTTTTAGCTCTTCTTTTCCATAACAGTGTTCACTTTGATTATTAACAATTTCATCATAAACTGCTTTTGGAATATAAGGGTGAAACATTTTCCAAAGCAAATGTAATAACCCTATCATGGATAGCCCTATAATTGGACTTGAATTGCTTACAATCTTAGTCATTTTCAATCCCTCTTAATTCTTCTAATGTTTTTTCATCTTGTAAAAACGTATCTTCCGTGTACTCCATCCAAGGTATTTGATATCTTGTTAATATTTTTATAAACTCTGAAAGATTTTTATCTGCTAACTCCGCTGCTCTTGCAAGAGTAACTCTTTTTTCTATAAAAGCAGCTATTGCCAAGGATATCTTTATATTCTCATGCAAATACTTTTCTGAGTCGGCTTTAAAAACTTCTTTGAAATCATTTTTAAGATTAACCCTTAAATACTCCTCATCTATAGCCATAATTTTTTCTCCTTTCTTTTATCTGAATCATATCTTTACACATATAAATTATTATATGAACTATATATTCAAATTAATCAGCATGTATTTATCTAGTTTTATTATATCACAATTACAATCTATTTGATGGTTTTGTTCATGACTTTCCCTCCATTTTCTATGGTTATTGATATAAGTACAGTTAGATTGCCGCTACTGATAATACTGTTGGTACTGATAGTACCGACAATAGTTTAGAAAAAAGTGAGTCAGGGAACTTGAACTGTCCCCTGACTCGCTTTTGTTATTTTGGGCTTATAATGGTGGGCAAACTTAATTAATCTTCTATATATATTTTTGTAATAACATTGTTAACTATTACAAACTCTCCTTCTTGATTTACTGCTAAATCATTAACATCCCAGTTTTCTTCGTCTTCGTCATCTTCATCATCCATGTAAATTTTTACTTCATCACTTAATAAATATTGATACTCGTTGTCATCATATACTTCAATAGTAAGAACTATCCCTTCTGTATTTTCGTATATTGCTATAATAGTTCCTTCAACTTCTTCTACTTTATTATCTATATCAATCTCTATTATTAAATCATTTAATACTTTAAATTCTCCATAGTCACCAATATTTAAATCATCTATATCTTCATTTCTTATACCTTCAATTTCAATTTCTACATCATCTGATACTTCATATGTTATCTGTATATCATCATCCTTCTTAATAGTTAATTCGTTATCGTCAATATCTATAATTTTACCTTCAAATGTCATTTCAACATTTTCTGCTTCTATTTTTATCACTACATCATCTTCTAACTCTATTTCTGCTTCCATGCCTACTTCTAAATCGTTAAGATCTGCCTCATCTCCATCTATTGTTACATCTGCTTCTTCGTCTAAGTCATATCTTTTATCTCCTATTTTTATATGATAGTTACCTACTAAATCTATTGCCTTTATTATACCTTTTACTTCTCTTACTTCTATCCTTTCTGCTTCTATCTCTACAACTACATCATCTTCCAACTCTACTTCAACTTCCATACCTACTTCTAAATCGTTAAGATCTGCCTCATCTCCATCTATAGTTACTTCTGCATCCTCGTCTAAACTATATTCATTATCATCTATTTCTATATGGAAAATTCCAACTAAGTCTATATCTGTTATCACGCCTGATATTTCATCTTGATTTGAGTTTTCTTCTCTTTCTCTATGCACATATATTTCTCTTGCTCTATTTCTATTATCAACTATAACTATAATTTCATCTCCTATTTTAATTTCGTCAAAATCCCCTTCTTCATTTTCAAAGATTACTTCTATATCATCTATAACCTTAAAAGTAAGCATTAGCGTCTTTGATTATATAGTTATTTGAGATTTATTTGCATTTATTTCTTTGACTACTCCAGAATACTTTGTTATTATCTTATCTTGATTTGTTTCTTCAATTACTTCAATATATACTACTTTATCATCTTTTAGTTCTATAATAACGTTACTACCTATTTCTATATCCTTATAGCGAATCAATTTATTATCCTTATATACTTTCACCTTATCATCTAATTCAAAGAATCTTAATTCACCATCAACTTTAAGAACTATAGTTTCTTTATGGATTCTATATACTTTACCTATTACTTCATTATAATCAACATCGCTATCAACTTTTTTATCAAGTCTTGAGAATAATACCGCCATCTCTGCTCTTTTTAATGTTCCCATCGGATTAAATCTGTTTTGGTCATCTCCCTGCATTAATCCTAACTCATTCATAAGATAAACATATCCAACTGAGCCTTGTGGCACAGCTAAAGCATCTACAAATGGAAGTTCTTCATCCATATGATCTTGTGCCTCTTCTTCATAACCTAATGCTCTTATTACGTACTTTGCCACTTCATGTCTTTTAGCTGGCTCATAAGGGTCAAAGTACATCATATCTACTTCATCAAGTATTCCCTTCTCATATGCTAAAGCTACGTATCCAACTGCCCAATCGTGCACTTTTTTTCCATCATATTTTTCAGGCAATCTATCTATTTCTTTTGCTTCTTCTTCCCATCCCATAACTCTAAGTGCCATAATAACAGTTTCTAGCTTATTAACAGGTGCTGCTGGTGCAAATCTATTATTACCACGCCCCTGTATCATCCCTTTTATAGCCATTCTTGCTATCGCCTTTTCTGCCCATGAAAATCCATCTATGTCATCAAATACTTTTTTAGCTATTCCTGGAGGTAAAAAGCCTTTTTTAGCTAGTCCCGGTGGCAACTTTCCACTCTCATTTTTCCAATTATCTGCAAAAACTGCTGTAGTACTTAATGAAAGTACTAATGTAAATATAATCATTGTAGATATAAATTTTTTCATTTTCTATTAATTCCCTCCCATTTTTTCTTTTGTTATATATATTCGAAGAATGCTATTTATATTTGGGGTAGTTTTTAAAAAATGATTAAATCATTTTTTGCTATTGGCTTTTAGTATTGGAGCAAATACTTGAAAGATTTTAACTACTTACCATAAATACTATCTTTGTCGATGGACATGGGCGTCTATCGACAACGTAACAATAAAATCTTATACGTAGCCACATATTTAACAGAACAGACGATAATAGTCCATTGATAACGGAAAAATAAAACCCTCCACTGAAATAATAACGCCTTCATCTCGTTCTTGAGGGACGCCCTCGTCCCGTTCTTGAGGGACGCCCTCGTCCCGTTCTTGAGGGACGCCTTCATCTCGTTCTTGAGGGACGCCTTCATCTCGTTCTTGAGGGACGCCCTCGTCCCTCAAGCTAAATCAAGAAACTATATGTTGTTTTTCAAACAAAAAGTGAGTCAAAGGACTGTCCCCTAACTCACTTTTACACTTTCTATTATTCAATTATAGTAACTTCTTCATCAGCTTCAGTAGTTGTATCGCTACTATCTTGTTCTGTTGTTGTATCTTCTACTGTTTCAGTAGTATCCTCTTCTGTTGTAGAATCTTCTGTACTATCTGTTGACTGACTTTCATCTGTTTGAGTGTTTTCTTCTGTTGTATTAGAAGTATCGTTAGTTTCTTCAGTAGTTGATTCTTCGTTTGATGTTTGCTCTTCTTCAGTGTTTTCTTCATTTACAGTACTATCATTTTCAGTAGTTTCTGACTCTTCTGTAGTTTCTTCAGTATTTTGATTAGTTTCATCTGTGCTTTCACTGTCTTCTGTTGTACCTTCTTCATCTTCTTGTGTTGTCTCTGTTACGTCTTCTTCTGTTGTTGTTTCCTCTGTAGTTTCTTCCTCTGTTGCTTCTTCTTCACTTTCAGTAGCTGCGTCATCTGTATCTTCTACTACTTCACTTTCTTCTTCATCTTCTTCTATTTCTATTGTTTCTGTTTCTCCATCCCAATTTACGCTTAATTTAAAAGTTTCTAAAATAAATCTTAATGGTACATAAGTACGATTGCTATAAATAGAAGACGGTACATCTATTGTTGATTCTTCTCCATTAACTAATACTTCGCTACTGTCAATTTGTAAAACTATCTCAACGTCATCTCTAGTAATAGTTACTTTTCTCTCTTCACCATTCCACTCAACATTTGCTCCAAAGCCTTCTGTTATAGCTCTAACAGGAATTAAAGTTCTACCTGTTTTAATAACAGGAGGAGTATCAAATTTTACATCTACGTTTTCAATAAATATATTTTCTACAGGTAGAATTGAAAGACCTTCGTCCTCACCTTCTATTTCTTCTGCAGCCTGCTGTAATTGTTCCCATTCTTCCTTTGTATATCTATTTCTTATAACTTGTTTCATCTGTTGTTTAACATTTCTCATTTGAGACTTTAATTCTGCTTTTTGCTGCTCCATTTCTTGAATTTGAGCTTCTAACTCTTCTAATCCTTCTAATTGTCCACTTTCTTTTAATGCTTCATATTCTTTCTTTAAAGCTTCTATTTCAGTTTCTAGTCTGTCTTTCTCTTCTTCTATAGTATCTTTATTTGTTTCAAGTTAATTTTTTATTTCTTTCCATTCTTTATTTTTACCTTTACCCTTTCCTCTAGGTTGTCCAATTTCTTCGTTTACTTCATTTTCTATTTCTTGCTCTGTTGACTCAATATTATTTTCCTTTTCACTTTCTTCTAATTGTACATTTACTTCATTCTTAGCTTTGCCATGCCCTTTTCCTTTCCCATTTTTAGCCATGCTAGCTGTTGGAATAGAAACTACTAATAATGATGCCAATAAAATTGATAAAGGTTTCTTGAAGTTAAACATTGCATAATACCTCCTTATGTTTTCTCTTTTATTATATATATTCGTAGAATATTTAATAAAAATGGGGAAAAAGAAAAAAATTTTTATAAAAAATACTGAGGGCTTTTAAACCCTCAGTATCTAATGTAAGTATATATTTAGTTATTATTTTCCATTAATATAATTGACTTAGCCGTAAAAATATCGTCTTTATAGCTTCCAATTACCAGAACTTTATCTTCTTTGTCAATATGTCTGAAACTACCTCTTGTACCATCTTCATCGTAATATACAGTATCATCAGTAACTACTACTGTTATTGTTTCCTTTTCATTTGTGTTTGAGTTGTTCACTGAAAGAACTATTATTTCTGCATCTTCATGAACATATTCTACCATTCCTTCAAATCTGTCATTTCTTTCCCTTATTTCTGCATCTATTTTTACTATATAGTTACTTTCTAGCTCTAATTCAACATGGTAACCAAGTCTTAGTCCATATAAATCACTTTCATGATTATCAATCTCTATTTCAGCACCACTAGCTATTTCATACACTACTTCTTCATTATCTTCATTCTCTATGGTTAATTTTGGTGCATCAGAATATTAGTATAGCTTTAATGATACCTTCGTCTTCACCCTCAACTACCTCTGCTTCTATATCAGTTATAATGTTATACTCTATTTTTACTTCTACTTCGTCTCCTTTTCTTAAGTCAGTTAATTCTACATTTTTATCATTTCTTTCAATATCTGCATCTTCATCTATTAAATATTCATGTATAATCTCATCTTCGTCTTTAACTACCAATACAGGCTCTGGGTCAAACTTTACTTCTACTATGTTACCCTCTATCTCCTTATATCTACTCTCTGCATCAATCTTCTCTACTCTATTATTTTTTACTTCTATATCAATTATATCTCCTTCACTAATATCATCTATATCTGCTTCTTCTCCATCTAATGTTATTTCAACTTCATCAGCAATATAAAAACCTTTTGTCTGAGTTTCATCTTCCTCATTCTTATACTCTATAGTTAACATAGCTGGGTCAAAGATAATTAATGATTTTAATTTTCCTGAATACTCTTCTATTACACTTTCAGCTTTTAATGTAACCACATTATGCTCTTCTGTAACCTCAGCTTCTACTATCAAACCCTCTTCTAAATCTTCCATATCGGCATCTTTACCATCAATAGAAATATCAGTATCTTCATTAACTATATAAGCTATTTTGTCGCCATCTTCGTCCTTTATAGTCATGTATACTTCAGTATTTCCTTTTATTAATCCTGATATTGTTCCATTTACTGTTGTTGTTTCTTCAACTTTCGTTTCGTTTGTAGTACCGTTATTATTTACTGTGTCAAGCTCTACATCATTTTCATCAATGTAATCATAGGCAACTGATAGCATTTTTGCCATGATTGCTCTTGTTACAGTAGAATTAGGATTAAACTTACCTTCTCCATCACCTTTACTATTTATTACCCCTTTATCAACCATTACATCTATGTAAGGCTGAACTTTGCTTGGTATTAATTCTACATCAGTAAATGGTAAATAAATGATAGTCTTATTTTTAGCTTCTTCTTCTAATCCCATTGCTCTTGTAAGATATATGCATATCTCAGCCTTTTCAGCAGGTGTAGCTTTTCCATCTTCATAAAATTCTTTTTCAACCACTTCTTTGGATACTATTCCCTTTGATAATGCTATTGCCAACCCTTCTTGATACCAAGGCTCTATATCCATTTCTTCAAAGAAATTTTCATATCTATCTTTCATCTCATCTTTTTCATCGTCTTGTAGGTCAAAAAGTCTTGCCATCATAACTACTGCTTGTATTTTTGTAACACTATCATTAGGTCTAAATGTAGCATCATCATATCCTGTGATAATACCTAATCTATTCATTTTTTTTATATATTCACTAGCCCAATGGTCATCTGCAACATCTGTAAATACTTGAGCATAGGCTAAGCTGCTACTAAGTATTAGTAATGCTACTACAAATAGTGAAACAAATTTTGCATTTTTAAGCTGTCTCATTTTCATATGCATCTTCACCTCTTCGATAATATTTTATAGAATATATATTCGCTATGTATCGACTAAATCCTTCCTATAGATTATAAAAATCTGATACTGGGTACTTGGTACTAGATACCGGTTTTTTCATTATCAGGCTACTAACCACTTACCACTAACTACTAACAAATCTACTCCCCAAATATCTCTTTTGAGTCCTCCAAATATTTATTTATAACATCACGGACATTTGAATCCTTAAGAATTAACGAAATCTCTATTCTTCTATTTTTAGCCCTTTCTTCTTCTGTGTTTCCTGAAGTTATAGGTCTAAGATTTGAAAAACCACTTGCCATGAAATATCTTCCATACTTTTCTTCTAATGTATTGTTGGTTTTCATAAGATAATTTACAACAGTAGTAGCTCTTTTAGCAGATAATTCTCTATTATACTCAGGGTCTCCCATTTTATCAGCATGTCCTTGTATATTTATTGCATCTATATTTTTTCTTATATCTTCATCCTCTAGTACATTCTCAAAGGCAACGGCTAACTGGTCTAATAATTCTTTTCCCTCGGACTTTATTTTATATGAATTATAATCGAATACTAAACTCTCATTTATCACAATATTTCCGTTGTCAGCTATGGACACTAATTGTTCCCCATCAGAATTAGTTTTACCAAGCTCTTCTTCAACAGAATTTTTAACCTTTTCTAGTACATTTACTCTAAAAAGTGCTATACCCTGAAGGGTTGACCTAAGTTTTCCTAATTCTTTATTGCTTTCTGCTATTATCTCTTTTTGTTCTTCTATCTGTTCTTCTGAAAGCTTTAATGCTATTTGCCCTCTTTCAACCTCTGCTTTAACCTCGTCAAGATTATCTTTAAGAAGTCTTAACCTTTTCTCTGCTCTACTTATCTCTGCATTAGACTCTTCTAATCTTTTTTGTGTATCCATAAGCTGTTTTTTTGCATACTCAAGATTGCTTCCTGTAACAATATTTTGTATGTATGCTAGGAGCATCAAGAAAAAAAGTATAAGTGCTATGGTCGATATCATATCTGTAAAGGAAGGCCAAAAGTTTTGAACCTCACCATCCTTTTTATAGCTTCGCCTTCTTACTTTCATACATAATCTCCCTTCTATTTAATAGGTATGAACCTATCCATTATTTCTAGGTAATTTATCCACTGAATCAGATATTTTTTGTACTGTATCTTTTATTTCCCTGGTAAAATCGGAAAACCCAATATTCATTCTTTGGATATTAGTTCTTAATTCGTGATTAAACTCAGAAAAGTCTCTAGTATTTTCATTAAACGTATTTACTGACTTCTCGAAAATCTGTATTACATGTAATAAGGTTCTTGTAGAATCCCCTATCTCCTTCGTTGCAGCTGCAAGATTTTCACTTGAAGTATTTATTACATATTTAAAGCTATCGTTTATTTGATTACCAAACTGTTCAAAAGTAGTTTTTAATGTATCTGATATATCAGTATATTGGTCCTTTACTCCTGTATTAAATTCTGACGCTACAGTGTTATCAAGGTATTCCTCTACTTCTACCATTAACGCTACTCTTACATCTTCTATATTAAATATCATATTATATACAGTTATGATTATAGAGGAGCCTATACCAAATAGTGAAGTTAAAAAGGCTACAGACATACCCTTTACTGATTTTATCAATCCATCAACTATGGAATCCATACTATTTAACACTTCTGAATTAGTGCTATTATTAAGTAATTCAACAAGTTTTCCTATTGAAAGGGTTAAACCGTAAAATGTACCTAAAAGACCAAGTATAATCATAAGTGATACAGAACTTTTTACAAACCTTTCTCCTATGTATAACCATTTAAGATGCTTATTAAAGTTTTTCTCAATAATAGCTTGAGTATTAACTTCTTCTAAGTTATCACTAGCTGCATTTCTATATTCCTTTATAATTGAACTCAACACATGACTGTTTGAGTTAATATTCCCTTTTTTAATTTCCTCTAAAGCTTGTCCTAAAGTTTGGTACTTTTTTCTTATAACCAAACTTGCTACGATAGATATAAATAATATAGCAAGTATAAAAAATATTATGACTATTGCTAGTGGATTAGTTGATAGCTTGTCTAATAATTGAAACAAAACAAATTCCCCCTTAAAATTTCATTTTTTTACAATTTACTATAATTATATCATGATAATGCTAAAGTATAAACATGAGGTTTGTTAAATATATAGAAATTGGTGAAGTTAGTAGTTAGTTGTTAGTAGTTAGTAGCTTTTTAGCTCTTAGAAAAAATTAGGCTATTCGCTGTTCGCCTTTCGCTTTTCGATAATAATTTTACAAATATTCTCTC